>JADFQR010000139.1 GCA_022561735.1 Chloroflexota bacterium
GGTCATATAGTCCGGTTCATTGAGTTTATGGACGTCGGGACGGTCAACGAATGGGACGCCGCAAACGTTGTGACGGCCCGTGAAATATCTGACGCGATCAACGCCGAGTTTCCGATAACGCGCGCCGCCCCCGGCTACCCGGGTGAGGTCGCCACGCGCTGGACGTATGACGACGGAACGGGCGAGATCGGGATCATCTCATCGGTGTCCGAGCCTTTCTGTGGCGCCTGCACACGCGCCCGGCTCAGTACCGACGGCCAGCTTGTGACCTGCCTGTTCGCCGCGGGCGGCAAAGACCTCAAAGGCCCTCTGCGGGCGGGCGCGTCGGACGACGAGATGCTCAAATTGATGACCGGTATCTGGTCATCGCGTCGTGACCGGTACTCGGAGCTCAGGGCTTTCGAGTCTGCCGGGGCGCCTGTCGCGCCCTCAGATGGACGAGCTACCGGAGCGCCCATACCGCCGGCGTCTGCGGACAAACGAAACGAGCGGCGAAGCAAGATCGAGATGTACCGGATCGGCGGTTGACGTAGCGCGTGTACGGCGGCGACCCGGGAAAACGCGAATCCGCTAATTTGCGGCGACGATCATCGCCCAGTCTGAGGCCGATACCGAGTAGACGATCACATCTTCGGTTGCGGACGCGCCCCGGTCCACCCGGTGCATCTTGAAGCCCAGCCGTTCCGCCAGCGAGCGGGCCCGCATATTCCCGGCGCCCGTGCGGATGGTGACCCTGTCAAGCTTGAAATGCGGAATGGCGGCGTCAACCGCGGCACGGCAGGCACGCACCATCAACCCCTGACCCTCCCAGTCAGCGCCTATCCAGTAACGGATGTCCGCCAACGCTCCGTCCGTTTCGGACGTGGAAAGCTCAACATTTACAGCGCCTACGAGCGCTCCCGATTCAAATACGAACAAGGGAGAGCCAGGGTCCGTGTCACCGCGAAGTGAGGCGCGGATCACTTTGGCCGCATCGTCGAGTGACCGCATACGCGTCGACCAGCCTGACCACCACTCAAGGCGGTCACGATTGGCGTCCAGCAACTTGAACAGTTCATCGGCGTCTTCGCCGCGCGGCCTGCGCAACATTATCCGGGTATCGATCAAGATCGGGGGGGCGCCAAACGCAAGCGGCTGGCCGGAGCGGTCCACGTATCCCATCTCTTCAGCCCCGCGCCACTCGGACGCAAGCACCGAGTACACGGCCATATCGACATATCCGCCGGGGAGTTTGACGGCCTGCCGTTCCACGCCCTCGTGGACAAACCCCAATCGCTCAGGGACGGCGCGACTACGGGTGTTGTCTACCGCCACCCGGATAACTACCCGGTTCATCCCCTGAACACTCAGGAGCTCATCCACCATCGCTGCGCAGGATCGCGTGGTGATGCCGCGGCCCTGCTGACCCTCGGCCAGCCAGTAACCGATCTCGGCGGCATCGTTCAATTCCTGGACATGGGACCCGATAACGCCCACGATGCGCTCGTTCACGAGGATCAACAGTGGTTTCTCAACGCCGGGGTCGTCGATCCGCCCCTGGAGCCAGGCGCGCTCCTGCTCTATCGACTCCACCGACACGAGAGCCGGCAGCCACCGGCCGAGGTGCTCTCGATTGGAGTCGATCAACTCGAATAACAGCTCGGCGTCCGGGAGGCCGGGCGACCGAAGCGTGATTTCGCTGTCTACTCGTATCTCGGTCATTACAGATCTCGCTTGCCGATTCGAACCAGAGCAACCGGCACGGGGAAGCATCCGAGTATATCTACCATCGAAAGTATTGAGGGTTTTCGTCCGGGGCGCGATAAACTTTCAGCGTTCGACTCTCGCTCACGTGGTCATCCACGTTAACAAGTGGGCCGCGCGTAACCGCGGGCGCTGCTGGACCAAACGCATTTGACGTATCGATTATTCACAGACGGGTCTTGCCTCGGGAACCCGGGTCCGGGTGGATGGGGCGCCGTGTTACGCGCCGATGGCGAAGAAGACCGGGACCTGTCGGGCGGTGAATCCCGGACCACGAACAACCGGATGGAGATGACCGCCGTGATACGGGGTCTGGACGAGATCCCCATCGGCGCAAAGGTCCTCATCACGAGCGACAGCTCGTACGTCATTAACACCATGACGCGGGGCTGGAAGCGCAAGGTGAATCATGATCTGTGGGCGGAGCTGGACCGGACTGTGGGCGAGCGGAATGTGTCCTGGGAATGGGTCCGCGGGCATACGGGTCACGTTGAGAATGAACGGGCGGACCGATTGGCCGTCGCCGCAGCGGAGGCCGTACGCGACGGTCGCCCAAACCCGAGCCCGAGCCCGGCTCGGGATGCTGGCAGGGCTGGCGAACCGAAAGGCGCGGCGGACAACGATGGTGGAACCGGCCTGACACACCTGGACGAGTCCGGCGCTGCACGTATGGTGGACGTCAGCGCCAAGCCCGAGACTGAACGCGTCGCCGTCGCCGCCGGTTCGATCACGATGCAGCCGGAAACGCTGGCGCTGGTGAGGTCAGGCGGTTTTGAGAAGGGCGACGTGCTCGCCGTAGCGCGGATAGCCGGGGTGATGGCGGCGAAGAACACTTCGCAGTTAATCCCGCTCTGCCATCCGCTGCCGCTCACACAGGTGGTGGTCGAGATTGACGACTCGGTGTCCGACGATCGGATCGAGATCACCGCAACGGCGAAGACCACGTATAAAACGGGCGTGGAGATGGAGGCGCTCACCGCCGTAAGCGTGGCGGCCCTGACGATTTATGACATGTGCAAGGCGGTAGACCGCGGCATGCGTATCGGGGATGTGCGGCTGCTCCGCAAGTCCGGCGGGAAAAGCGGCGACTACGTCGCTGAGTAGCGCCTCCAATCTGCCGGGAAGGTCAATCCCGTCCGCAGATTGAACCGCAGCGACCACGCCAAACGAGACCTGTGCGCCTTCAAGCTATTGTGAGAGCGACAGATCTGGCAACGGCGGTGTTTCGAATGGTCGATCGTAGCTCGAACGCCGTGGACACCAGAATCAGGTGGAGGCAGGCCTGCCGTTGACGTGTATTCCGGGGCGGGGCTACCATCGAGTACTGGCCTATCGGAGAGGGAACGAGATCCAGGCAACGTAGCTCAGTCGGTTAGAGCGGGCGCTTCATAAGCGCTAGGTCGCAGGTTCAAGTCCCGCCGTTGCCACCAACCCCCACTTCACGGCCACCGACCGGTTCGACCCTCGGATCGATAATGGTCGGATTGGGATCTCGGGCGATTAGCTCAGCTGGCTAGAGCGCCTGCTTCACACGCAGGAGGTCACAGGTTCAAGTCCTGTATCGCCCACCACTTACGCCTCCTGCCGCACGTTTGTGCGGGACGTTTCGTCATCGAGATGCGTCACGCCCTCAGAATCTCCCGCCGCGCCAGGATGCGCTCGGCGAGCGGCAGGATTAACGCGACGTAAGAAACGCCACCTCCGGATCCCCGTCGGTCAGATCGTCCATACGCTGAAAAGCGTCCGCCGCTTTGGGGTTCTCGTAAAGTCCTTCAAGAAAGTGGAGCGCGGTGTCGGCCTCTTCATAATCGGTATGAATGTAAACCCGTCGTGAATCTCCCCAGGGTTCGAATAACACCTTGATGTCCACGCCCTGCGTCGCGGCGTACCCGCTGATCTCTTTTAAGACATCGACTAATTCTGCGCGTTTGCCCTGTTTGGCCGTAAAGGTCCTCGTTATCCGAATCATTGCGCACCTCGTTGTCCACGGTTCGGTCGGTTGTCTACGCCCTTAGAATCTCCCGCCGCGCCAGGATGCGCTCGGTGAGCGGGTAGCCGGGCATTACGGGGTTTGGATCACGCCTAGCTGTTGCATCAGTCCAAACATGTCGTAGTTGTGCCAGCGTTCGACAAACTTCCCGTTGGCGACACGATATATCCAGATGCCAGACCACGTGACCTCTCTATTTGTGGGTTGAATGCCCTGAAACTCACCTTTGTGCGTCCCTCGAAACGTCAGGCGCGCGACGACTCTGTCTCCCTCGGCAATCAAATCGTCGATGGTTACGTGAATGTCTGGGAATGCGGCACGACGGTTGGCGACTCCGCGTTTGACGGCCTCCGGGCCATGCTCATCGCCATATGGCCCTACGCCAATGTAATCAGGTGCGCATATCTCATCTATAACTTCCAACTTGCCCTGGTTCCAGGCTTCTCCATACATTCGCTGCACAAGGTTCTTGCTATCTCTAGCCATACTTGAGACTCCTGAGGGAAAAGATGTGTGCGGGCCTCGTGGGCCTCGACGGCTGGGTTACAAGATGGGAGTCGTGACTCGAACCTGACTGACATCCGGTCCCGTAGAGCCGAACTGTTTGGGAGGCGGTTCAGGCCTTCCCGCCTGACTACGCCCGCAATATCTCCCGCCGCGCCAGGATGCGCTCGGTGAGCGGCCGCATCCCCAGCTCCTGGGTGATGGCCAGCGCCTCATCCTGCAATGCGATGGCCTTCTCGCGGTCGCCGGGTTCGCCGCGATCGAGGAGCACCTCGGCGTAATCCCCGTATGCCCAGGCCAACCTGGTTCGGGAGCCCCCGCGTCCGTCGTATGCGATGGCG
>JADFQR010000002.1:0-10917 GCA_022561735.1 Chloroflexota bacterium
CCGTACCCGTTGGAGTCGCCGACTAGAGTCGGTGCAGATACCGCAGGATGAAGGTCCCGGCCCGGTCCGGGACCTTCTCGCGTTAGTCGCTCTTGCAGTAATCAACGCTTCGTGATGCGGTAGCAGGCGGCCAGATGCCATGTGTTGGACCCAAAGCCGGGATAATTCTTTGTTAATGTGAGCAGGCAGATTTTTTGCCGCCGATCAAGTAACACGAAACGACAGGAGACCGGACCCCATATGACCAGGGCAGCCGTACTTTACGAAGCAAATACCCCGCTCCAGGTGAAGGAACTGTCCCAGGACCCGCCAAAGGCCGGGGAGGTCCGTGTGCGCATGGAGGCCGCCGGCGTGTGCGCGAGCGATATCCACGTCATGCACGGCACGGCGATACTGCCGTTTCCGGTGGTACTTGGCCATGAGGGCGCGGGGACGGTGGAAGAAGTCGGCGAAGGGGTCACCAGAGTCAAGCCGGGTGATCGCTGCATCATGTCGTTCGTGTCGAACTGCGGTCACTGCCGTTCGTGCCGCAGCGGGAGCCCGCAGTTGTGTGACACCAACGCACAGACGGGCGCGCTCCAGTATGACGGCACCGCACGGCTGCACGATGGCGACACGGACGTCTACCAGATGGCGAAGGTCGGACTATTCGCAGAGACGATCGTAGTGCCGCAGCAGGCCTGCCAGGCGCTTCCGGACGAAGTGCCGATGGACGTGGCTGCGCTTATCGGCTGTTCCGTGACGACCGGTGTTGGCGCCGTGATTAACAGCCCGGCTGCCCGGGTGGGGATGACGGTCGCCGTATTCGGATCGGGCGGCGTCGGGTTGAACGTGATCCAGGGCGCCCGGTTGGCCGGAGCGTCCCGCATCATCGCCGTGGACATCTACGACCACAAACTTGAGTTCAGTTACAAGTTCGGAGCGACGGACGTGGTGAACAGCCGGGAAACCGATCCCGTCCAGGCTATCAAGGAGATGACAGGCGGCGGGGTGGACATGGCGTTTGACGCCTTTGGCGCTGCCGTCACCACCGAGAACGCGATCAACTCTCTCCGCAAGAGCGGGACGGCCGTGCTTGTCGGGCTGGCCCCGATCGGGGACAGCGCGAACATCGATATGGTCGACATCGTTCGCAACCAGAAAACCATTGTCGGCAGCTACTACGGTTCGGCCAGCCCCCACGAGACCTTTGACGTGCTGGTAGACGCCTACCTCAAGGGCAAGATCGATGTCGACAGCCTGATCACCCGGCGTTACTCACTGGACCAGATTAATGAGGGGTTTGACGCACTGCACGCGGGCGAAGACGGCCGCGGCGTCATCGACTTCCACCTGTAAACCGGGCAGCTCGGGGCGTCCTGACCGGCCAGATTCGCGTGCGATAATTTGCCTTGAGCGGTGGATTGTGTCTCATTTCACTTGTGGCCGTATCTGGGCTTTGATATGCTCCGGCCCGCAACCTGAAACACGAGGGAAATCGGTTTGGGCGAAGAGTATTTCAGACAGTACGGCCTGATCGCGGTTTTTGTGCTGATCGCGGTGTCGGTACCCATCGGCATGCTCATGATGTCCAAGATGGGCACCATGATCGGCATGCGCCCGACGAGGGCCGACCCGACCGAGCCGGAACCGGTCGGTGGCACGATCACCCAGGAAGAGGTCAACAGACGCTCCCAGATCGTGAAACTGTCCACCTACGAGTCCGGCATGCGCGTCGTCGGCTCACGCTGGACCCGGTTCAACTTCAGGTACTACTACTTCGCACTGCTGTTCGTGGTGTTTGATGTGGAGACGATCTTCCTTTACCCGTGGGCCGTCCAGTACGGAGTCCTGTCCGAAGCCTTTGGATGGGTGGTCCTTGTCGAGGTGCTGATCTTCCTCGCAGTGGTCACACTTGGCTACGTGTACGCCTGGCGCAAGAAGGCCCTGGAGTGGGTGTAAATTGACAAACAACCCGTACGAGCAGCCGATCATTCCAACGCCGGAGCATCCCCTCGTAGAGTTGACCTGGGATATCGACAGGGCGGAAGGCCACGTTATCGGCCAGATGCGGGACACCCACACCACTCCGTACCCTGAACCGCTTCTTGAGTCCCCGGACGATCTCGACCGCAACGTCGCCGTCACGTCGATCGACACCCTGCTCAACTGGAGCCGCAAGTCATCGATGTTCCCGCTGCAGTTCGGCCTCGCCTGCTGCGCGTTTGAGATGATCGGCGCCGCCATGTCCCGGTTTGACATCTCCCGTTTCGGGATGGAAGCGATGCGCGCCTCACCCCGGCAGGCGGACCTGATGATCGTCGCCGGCACGGTGACCTGGAAAATGGCGCCCGCGCTTCGGCGGTTGTATGACCAGATGCCCGAGCCGAAATGGGTGATATCCATGGGCGTCTGCGCCACGAGCGGGGGGCCGTACTACGGCTCGTACTCGGTCGTTCCCGGCGTCAACCACATCGTCCCGGTGGACGTGTATGTCCCCGGCTGCCCGCCGCGACCGGACGCCCTCCTGTACGGGATCATGCAGCTTCACGAGAAGGTCAAGCGCTACAGCCTTGCCGGCACAAAGGCCGGGGCAGAAGAAGAGGCCGGCGGCCAGTAATGTCTTCCAGCACGGCGTTCACCGCCTCAGGCCAGGAACTGGCGACAGAAATCGAGGCCATAGCCTCTCAGGCAGTAACCGCAACCGGTGACTATGACGTATGGGTTGCGCCCGACCGCCTGGTTGACGTGATGACCGGGCTTCGGGACTCCGGGTTTGAGATGCTGATCGGCGTGACGGGGGTCGATTACATCGGGTATTTCGAAGTCGTCTACCACCTGCTGTCCCTGAGCCAGAACCGGCGGGCGACGGTGAAGGTCCGATGCGGCGAGGGCCGGAACGACCCTGCGGTGCCTTCGGTTATGGAGGTCTGGCGCGGCGCGCAACTGCAGGAGCGGGAGGTATACGACCTCATGGGAATTCGCTTCGAAGGCCATGACGATATGAAACGGATTTTCCTCTGGGAGGGATTTGAGGGCCATCCACTCAGAAAGGACTTTCTGTAGGGCCCGCCCGTAACGCGCCGGTTAACACGGGCGCACAACGGGAGCCGGATCAACCATGCCCCTCAAGACAGAGCCCATAACCATAAACGTCGGGCCGCAGCACCCGAGCACGCACGGCGTGTTCAGGATGCGCGTGACGTTCGACGGTGAAGAGGTGATCGACGTCGAGCCGATCTTCGGCTACCTCCACCGCGGATCTGAAAAGCTGGCCGAGTCCCGCACCTACACGCAGATCGTGACGCTGACGGACCGCATGGACTACGTCGCGTCGATGAACAGCAACATGTCCTACATCCTGTCGGTCGAGAAGCTGGCGGGGATCGAGCCTTCGCCGCGCGGCGTGTGGCTCAGGATGATTGCGGCGGAGTTGCAGCGCATCGCCTCCCACCTTGTGGCGACCGGGTTCTTCCTGCAGGACCTCGGCGCGCTCGGGACGCCCTTGATCTTCACGATGAGGGAGCGCGAGCTCATCCTGGAGCTGTTTGAACGCCTTTGCGGGGCGCGGATCACCAACAGTTATATGCGGCCCGGCGGCGTTTTCATGGACGCCCCGGACGACTTCTGGCCTGCGCTTGACCGGGTCCTCGCGGAGTTGCCGCACCGTATCGATGAGTACGAGCAACTGATCAGCGGAAACGAGATCGTCGCTGTTCGCTGTGACGGCGTGGCCGTCGTTGATAGCCAGACGCTGATCAACGCTTCCGCTACCGGGCCAATCCTCCGCGCCTCCGGGGTTGACTGGGATCTGCGCCACCGGCAACCGTACGAGTACTACGACAGGATCAAGTTCCATCGTCCCCTCGCAACGGCAAGCGACAACTACGCCCGTTACATCATCCGCATTCACGAGATGCGGGAGAGCCTGAAAATCATCCGGCAGTGCATCGATCAGATCGAGCCCGGCCCGGTCCGGCCGCAGGAGGTCCCGTCCCTGATCCGGCCTCCCGCAGGCGACGCATATGTCGGCACGGAAAGCCCGAAGGGTGAGCTCGGTTTCTACCTTGTTAGCGATGGCGGCGTGGCGCCATACCGGTTCAAGGTGCGGGCGCCGTCCCTGATCAACCTCACCCTCCTTCGTGACATGGTGATCGGCTACAAGCTGGCGGACCTGTTTGTGACCTTCGGCAGCATCGACATAAACATGGGCGAGGTCGATCGCTGATGCCGAGCACGTTCGATAGCATCCTGTTCCGCTACGTCTACTGCACCCTCTCGTCTACCGCCGACATCCGGTGCGACGGCTCCGGCTTGTTTGGCGGCGGGCTGCTCCCGGGCGGGCTCGAGTGGCTCGCATTCGTTTTGACGGCCGTGATCATCGTCGCAGCGTTTATTAACGGCATCCTCGGCGCCGTCTTGCTGATGATCTGGGGTGAGAGACGGCTTCTCGGACGGTTCCAGGGACGGACCGGACCGAACAGGTGGGGGCCGTTTGGCCTGCTCACCCCTATCGCAGACGCCGTAAAGACCATGTTCAAAGAGGACATCGTACCGACCGTCTCCGACAAGCTGGTGTTCTCGGCGGCGCCGATCATGATGCTGTTCCCGGCTCTGCTGATCTATGCCGTTCTTCCGATAGGCAGCGGCACGTGGCTGGCCGACATCAACGTGGGGTTACTGTTCATCATCGCCATCGGCGGGGCGAACGTACTGGCTATCGTCGCCGCTGCATGGGGCTCCGGCAACCGGTACGCCATGTTCAGCGCGATGCGCGCCGTCGCGATGCTGATCAGCTACGAAATCCCGCTCGTGATCTCGCTCATCGGCGTGATAATGCTGGCAGGCTCGCTCTCGCTCGTGTCGATCGTCGATTCTCAGACGATCCCGTACTTCATCGTGCAGCCGCTTGGATTCTTCGTCTTCCTGATCGCATCGATAGCCGAGTTGAACCGGACGCCGTTTGACGTCGCCGAGGCGGAGTCGGAGATCGTCGCCGGGTACATGACCGACTACTCGAGCATGAAATTCGGGCTGTTCTTCCTGTCAGAGTTCGCCGCCACCATCGCCACGAGCGGGGTTATCACGGTCCTGTTCCTGGGCGGATGGCACGGCTTTGATCCCATCCCGTCACAACTCTGGTTCATCTCCAAGATGGTGGGCGTCCTGGCGTTGATCGTCTGGATCCGGGCAAGCTGGCCGCGCCTGCGTATCGACCAGATCATGGCCTTCGCATGGAAGGCGCTGTTTGAGTTGACGCTGATCAACCTGGTCGTGAGCGGCCTGCTGATCCTCGCGTGGCCGTCACCGTCCACGACCGAGCTCTGGTACATGGCCGGGATCAACTGGCTGGTATTCATCGGATCAATCCTGGTGTTCGGAAAGTTGCTCGGCCCAAAGCATGACCCGGTGAAAGCCGGAAATATTCAGCACACCGTAGTGCTGTCAGACTCTGACGCTCCGGCTATACCGTCGGGAGGCGGCGACTGATGGTGTACGGAATTGGCCTCGCCAGGGGAATGGCGGTCACGTTGAAGACGCTTCTTAGCCCCGCGTTTACGGTCCAGTATCCGGACCGGAGAGTCGGGTTGATCGGAGCGGCGAAGGCGGCCGGCATCAGCACTCCAGCCCTGGTTTTCAAACGGCCGGTCAAGGCGCTGCGCGCCGTGCTCGGACTGGAAAAGATCGAGGTGCGACCCACGCAGGCGGCGCGGTTCCGGGGCAACGAGTTCACCTGGTACGAAGACCGCTGCACCGGCTGCGCCAGTTGCGCCAAATACTGCCCGCTTGGCATCATCAAGATCGTGACGGTCCCGGGCGGCATCGACGTCCAGGAGGGCGAAAGCTACGGGATCGAGATCTTTGATATCGATATCGGCCGCTGCATGTTCTGCGCCCTGTGCGTGGAGGCATGCCCGTTCGACGCGCTCCACATGGGTTCAAATTTTGAGCAGAGCACCTTCCAGCGTGACAACCTGGTTCTCTCGAAAGAAGACTTGATCTCGCAGCCGAAACACCCGTCATCGTGGTTCCGCCCGCAGATGGAAGGAATCGGCTACTCGCCGTTCACCGATCTTCTCGAAGACATGAAGCAGGCGGGCAGGCACGAGATGCCGAGCGTTGAAATCCTGACGGAGCGCTGGGTGGAAAAGCGCCGGACGGACGAGGCGGCGGACGACTGATGGACATAGTCGACGTCATCTTCTGGCTTATCTCTGCCGCTGCAATCGGCGGAGCTTTGCTCGTGGTAACGGTTCGAGACGTGTTCCGGGCCGCGCTCGCGCTGGCCGGGTCGTTCCTGGCCGTCGCCGGCATCTTCTTCTTACTGCAGGCCGAGTTCGTCGCCGTAGCGCAGATCCTTGTGTACGTCGGCGCGGTCTCGATAGTTGTGGCCTTTTCCATCCTGCTCACCCGTGACATCAGCCAGGGCAACCGGACGCAGGGGAACCGCGTTATCGTCGGCGGCGCCGGTATCGCTGCGGCATTGTTCGTGGTGGTGGCCGGGATCGTCGCGTACGACACAAACTGGTCAGACCGGGACACCGCCATCACAAATCCCAACCCTGTCGCAGCCTTGACAGGGACGTACGAAGAGTTCGAGAAACCTTCGGGCGAGATCATTCTGATCGCGTCCACAGACCCTGACACTGCGCTGCCGGGGGTGTTTGTTGATTCCACCAGATGGATCGGCGGCATGATTGTTCGAGATTATGTCCTCGCGCTACAGGCGCTCGGGGTCCTCCTGCTGGCGGCGATAATCGGCGCCATTGCACTTGTAAGAGAGCCGGCGGCGGAATGACTCTGGAAAACGTTCTGCTCGTCTCCGCAATCCTGTTCGCCATAGGGATGTACGGCGCTTTAACCCGTCGCAACGCCATCGTGCTGTTGATGTCGATCGAGTTGATGTTCAACGCCGTCAACATCGCGGCGGTCGGGTTCTCCCGGTTCACGGTCCCCGCCACGCTAACCGGGGACCCGATTGAAGTTACGGCGGACGCCGTGCAGACGGCGCTGTCTGGACACGTTTTCGCCCTATTCATCATTGCCGCCGCCGCCGCCGAGGTCGCCCTTGGCCTGGCGCTGGTGATCGCCATATACCGTCAACGTGAGACAACCGATGTGAGTGAGCTGGACACGATGCGCGGCTAGGGCCTCACAGGCTGGCGGCAATGCAAACAACAACATCAAAAATGTCATTGACAGCACGAAACCCGGGATTCATAGAAAGCACGGCGAACACGACTAGTGTGGGTTGAGTACAAAAAAACGGCGAATCTGCTGACCGCCGAAATGTGGAAGAACCTCCTTGAGGGAGAAGGCCTGCCGGCCAAGATCCTGCCGGAGGGTGACATCCTGGACTGGGGCGAGCGCGTCCCTTTCAGGGTGTTTGTTCCGCTGAACCGCGAGCACGTCGCTGATGAGATTCTGAGGAAGCTGTAAAGCGTGGAAATCTCAGAACTCGCCGTCTGGTTGATCGTCCTCATCCCCCTGGGGTCGTTTGTCATTAACGGCCTCGTAATCCGGCCGTTCTTCCCGCAGTACGAGCGGTTGGCCGGCTGGCTGACGATCCTGTCCCTGGCGGTGGCGTTCGGGCTGTCGATCTGGGCCTTCACGTCCGTCAACTCGGCAAACGGGCCGATCGAGTTCGGGACGCATGAGTGGGTGGAAGTCGGCGGGCTGACGCTGAGCATCGGCATCCTGCTTGACCCCCTCACCTCGATCATGTTGATCGTGGTCAGCGGCGTCAGCCTGATGGTCCAGATCTACTCGCAGAGCTATATGAAGGGCGACCCGAGTTACATCCGCTACTACGCCTTCATGTCGCTTTTCACGGCGTCAATGCTGGGACTCGTCACGGCCCGAAACATCATTCAGTTGTACGTGTTCTGGGAGCTGGTTGGGGTTTCTTCTTACCTGCTGATCGGCTTCTGGTTCACGAAGCCTTCGGCCGCCGCGGCCGCCAAGAAGGCGTTCATCGTGACCCGCCTGGGCGACTTCGGGTTTCTGATCGCCATACTTGCCCTGTTCTCCGAGGGGAACGAGATGCTGGACATCCCGACCCTGTACGTCATGGTCGGAACGATCGGCACGACGGCCGTTAGCCTGATAGCGCTCGGTATATTCGCCGGCGCCGTCGGCAAGTCTGCCCAGTTCCCGCTCCACACATGGCTGCCGGACGCCATGGAAGGCCCGACGCCGGTAAGCGCCCTGATCCACTCCGCCACGATGGTGACGGCGGGCGTGTTCCTCGTGGCCCGGTTCTTCCCGGTCTTCGAGGCCGCCGATTACACGATGGAATTCGTGGCATTGATCGGCGCGTTCACCGCCGTGTTCGCCGCATCGATGGGACTCGTGGCCCACGATATAAAGCGCGTGCTGGCGTACTCCACCATCAGCCAGCTTGGCTACATGATGCTGATCCTGGGACTTGGCGGTTACGTGGCTGCCATCTTCCACCTGTTCACACACGCCTTCTTCAAAGCCCTGCTCTTCCTCGGCTCCGGCTCGGTCAACCACGCCACCGGCACCTTTGACATGCGATACATGGGCGGCCTGAGGAAGGTTATGCCGTGGACCTTCACGCTTATGGTCATCGGCAGCCTGTCGCTCGCCGGGATATTTCCGCTGGCCGGCTTCTGGTCCAAGGACGAGATCCTGGCCCATGCTGCCGAGGTCAACTTTTCGATCGGATGGATCGCCCTCGCGGCCGGGGTCGTGGCCGCGTTTATGACAGCGTTCTACATGTTCCGCGTCATATGGATGACGTTTGGCGGGGAGTACCGCGGCGGCGGTGAGGCAGAGGCGGTGGCGATCAGGGCTGAAGGTGGAGAACCGCCGGAAGTTCATGGCCACCCGCACCTCGGTGAGTCGCCCTGGATGATGCTTGCACCCATGCTCGTCCTGGCGGTACTTGCGATCGGAGCCGGATTCCTGGCTAACCCGCCGGTAGATCTCGGCGTGATCGACAAGCATGAGTTCGGGCATTTCATGACCCAGAACGAGACCGTCTTCGTCGACGAACACGCGGTCGAGGAGGCGGGCGCGTCGCCGATGTTCAACTGGAACGTCGCAATCCTCTCGTCTGCGGTGGCAATTCTCGGAATCTACCTCGCCTACCTGATGTACGGCAGCAAGAAAGTTTCCCCGGACGATATGGCGACCCGAGTGCGACCGGCGTACACGTTGTTGTACCGCAAGTACTACATGGATGAACTTTACGAGCAGTGGATCGTGCGGAGGATTTTCTACGGCGGGATCGTGCGCGCCACGGACTGGTTTGATCGAAGCGTGATAGACGCCACCAACGTCAAAATGGGGGTGTGGACAGGCTGGTTCGGTAAAGGACTCGGCTACATCCAGAACGGACAGATGCAGGTTGCCGGACTGGCGATTTCGTTCGGCGTTGTGGTCTCTATTGCTGCATTCCTGGTCTGGGGGGGCTAATCGATGACCTTCCAGATCACAGCTATATCAACACGGGCGCACTCGCCCGGGCGCTCGCTGCGAGCGCAAAGATGGCCCGCGCCTGCTGCTCGACCGCGCCTGTGCTGGACCTGCGCCTGCGGCTGGACCGGCGCCTGCGGCTGGAATCGAGGTCGCCCTTGTTTGAGGGATGGCTCTCTATCATCGTGTTCCTCCCGGCGGCGGCGGCGCTTTTCATAGCGCTGTTCCTGCGGGACGACTCCCGGGTCCGCTGGTTCGCGATCGGCGCCACCGTCCTGAACCTGTTGCTGATCGTCATCACGTATATCGGCTTCGATCGCGCCCTCGGCGGCGTACAGATGATCGACAGGTACGAGGACTGGATTCCGGTTGACGGGCTTCGGGCCGAGTACCTCCTGGGCATTGACGGCCTGAGCGCCCCGATGCTGCTGCTCACCGGGTTGCTGTCCGCTGTGGCCGCGTTCGCCTCCTGGCGGATTACGCATCGCGTCCGGGAATACTTCATCTGGCTGCTGGTGCTTCAGACGGCGGTGCTGGGCGTCTTCACGGCGCTCGACTTCCTGCTGTTCTTCATCTTCTGGGAGATCGAACTGATCCCGATGTTCATGCTGATCTCGATCTGGGGCAGCGGGAGAAGCCAGTACTCGGCGATGAAGTTCGTGATCTTCACCCTGGCCGGCAGCGCCTTCATGCTGATCGGCATACTGGCGTTATTCCTTTCGACCGGCGTCGATACCTTCGCCATGGTGTCGATCCCGTCCGAGGGCATCATCGGAATCCCGGAAAAGGTCGCCGGGTCTGACCTGCTCATCCCCGCGGGCGTCATCTGGTTCCTCCTGTTCAGCGCGTTCGCCGTCAAGATGCCGTTATGGCCGTTACATAGCTGGCTCCCTGACGCCCATACCGACGCGCCGACCGCCGTAAGCATCATGCTGGCCGGCGTGCTCCTGAAGATGGGCGGTTACGGGCTGCTTCGGGTGTCGGTGGGCATGTTCCAGGAGACCAAAAACTTCCAGGTGCAGGACGTTGCCTGGCTGCTCGCCGTTCTCGCCGTCATCAGCATCATCTATGGCGCCATCGTGACCATCCGCCAGACGGACCTGAAACGGCTAATAGCGTTCAGCAGCGTGAGCCATATGGGTTTTTGTATGCTTGGTATTTTTTCGCTGAACGAACTGGGCATGCAGGGTGGTGTCCTACAGATGATCAACCACGGTATTTCGACCGGAGCACTGTTTGCCCTGGTTGGTATGCTTTACGAACGATATCATACCCGCCAGATTTCAGAGTTTAGCGGCTTGTCGCGACGTCTGCCCTGGCTGGCTGCTTTTATGTTGCTGTTTACTCTCTCCAGCATAGGCTTGCCGGGAACCAACGGATCGTTAATTTCGCCATGAAATACGTTCCAGTCATTTCATACTTCTCGTACTGGCCGCGGTCGTCCTTTCCTCGAATCGGCTTTGAATTGACGCCATCCGCCAGGAAGCGAAATCG
>JADFQR010000002.1:10927-16933 GCA_022561735.1 Chloroflexota bacterium
TCGTGACGATCCGCCAGACGGACCTGAAACGTCTCATAGCGTTCAGCAGCGTGAGCCATATGGGCTTCGTCGTGCTGGGCGTGTCGTCGATAGTGGGCGTTGGCGGGAAGGTGACCGAAGCGGGTCTGAACGGAGCTGCGTTACAGATGGTCACGCACGGAACCATCACCGGCCTGTTGTTCCTCACCGTTGGACTGGTCTACGACCGCGCCCATACGCGCTACATCCCTGACCTGGGCGGCCTTGCCGTCCGGTTGCCGCTGATCACCGTCGCAATGGTGATCGCCGCCCTGGCCGCACTTGGACTTCCGGGCCTTTCCGGGTTCGTCGCAGAAATCATGGTGTTCCTGGGTACATACGAGGTCTGGAAGTGGCTGACCGCCATAGGCGCGTTTGGCGTGGTGCTGGCGGCGGGCTACATCCTGTGGATGGTGCAGCGAACCTTTTTCGGGCCGCGAAACGAACGATTTGATGACCTGGAGGACGCCAACTTCCTGGACATGGTCCCGGTTGTAGCGCTGGTCATCAGCATCGTTGCGATCGGTGTGTACCCGAAGATCATCACCGAGGTTTTCAAGATCGGAATTAGTGAGCTGGTGCGGATATGAACGCGCACGATCTCTGGCTTCTATCACCCGAGCTATCGGTAGCGGCGCTCGGGCTGGTTGTGATAATCGCCGACCTGATCTTCGAGAAAAAATCGGTCCTGATCTGGATCTCCGTGATCGGGCTGACCGTTCCGCTCGTGTTCGCGTCGCTCCTCTGGTTCAACACGCCTGACCCTGAAGTCGGTGCGTTCGGCACCGTCACGGCAGACCGGCTTGCCCTCTTCTTCCACTTCCTGCTGATCGGCACCACGGCGGCGGTTATAGTCGCCAGCGCCACGTACTCCCGAAAGTTCCCCGGGTTCCAGGGTGAATATCTAGCCCTGATGTTGCTCTCGGTCAGCGGGATGATGCTGCTTGCGTCCTCTCGCGACATCATCACCGCATACATAGCGCTTGAGGTTTCAACCCTGCCGGTGGCCGCGCTTGCGGCGTTCCTGCGAACAGACCGATCGCTTGAAGCCGGGTTGAAATTCCTGATACTGAGCGCCCTCAGTTCCGCCGTCCTTCTTTACGGCCTCGTTTACCTGTACGGCGTCACCGGCACGACCGACATCGGTGGCATCCTTGACGCCATTGGCGGCATGGACGCAGATAGTGACAGGGCTTTCGGCTCCAGCGCGCTGATGCTCGGCGTCGTGATGGTGGTCGCCGGGTTCGGGTTCAAGATGGCGGTGGCGCCGTTCCAGATGTGGGTGCCGGACGTTTACGAGGGAGCGCCGACGCCCGTCGTCGCCTTCCTTTCCATAGCGTCGAAATCGGCCGCATTCGCGATCATCCTGCGCATCCTGTACACGGCGCTTGGCTCGAACGACCTCGCCGCGGACTGGTCGATATTGCTGGCGATACTCGCCGCGTTCACGATGACCGTCGGCAACCTGCTTGCGCTATCCCAGCGGAACATCAAGCGGATGCTGGGTTACAGCACGGTGGCACATGCGGGCTATCTACTCGTTGGGCTGGCCGCGGTAGCGGCCAACAGCGATAGCGACGGCTTCATCGCAGGTCCGCAGGGAGTCCTGTTCTACCTCGTCGCGTACGCCTTTACCAACCTGGCCGTGTTCTTTGCCATAATCGCCATCACCAACAAGACCGGCAACGACATGATCAGCGGCTTCGCCGGGATGGCGCGTCGTGCGCCCCTTATGTCCGTGTTGCTCGCTCTCGGCCTGTTATCGCTTCTCGGGATTCCGCCGACCGCCGGGTTCCTGGGCAAGATATTCGTGTTCAGCGCCGCCGTGGATTCCGGCCTCGCGTGGCTTGCCCTCGTCGGCGTGATCAACTCGGTGGTCTCGGCGTTCTTCTACCTGCGGGTTATACGTACGATGTTCCTTGACAAGCCGGAGAGCGATGAACGGATCACGGCCGATATCCCGGTCTGGGTCGCCACCATGACCGCGTCGGCCGGTCTGCTCATTTTCGGTATCGCACCTTATTCGCTGCTAGAGTTCGCTCGACGCGCCGTGGTTGGCGTTGTCATCTAGCGAAACGCTACCTGTCGTAATGCCTAAAGCCAACAACGTGGTCGTCGTCTACCACGGACTCCTCACAGACGCTAAAACGCTCGCCAGCGATCTGTCCGAGCGCTTCGGAAGCGGAACCTGGCGGCTGTTGCCAGCGGAGCCGTTCACAGCGCTTGACGCCGGGGTCGAGGGATGCGACCTGGTGTTAACGATCGGTGGCGACGGCACCATCCTGCGAGGGGCGCACGCCGCCGCGCCACACGCTATACCGGTACTCGGGATAAACATGGGACGGGTCGGCTTTATGGCAGAGCTGGACGCCTCAGACGCGCTGGATGAGACCGGCTGGTACCTGGACAACTGGGACGTGGATGACAGGGGGCCGCGTGTCGAGGAGCGGGCGATGGTGCGCGCCAGCATCGCCGGTTCTACGGAGGCCCCGTTCCACGCCTTGAACGACGTTGTGGTGGGACGTGGAGCATCGATCCGCGTTGTGGACCTTGATACGGTGGTGGACGGGCAGCACATCGTCACCTACCGCGGTGACGGTCTCGTGATCTCCACCGCCACCGGATCCACGGGCTACGCGCTCGCCCTCGGGGGGCCGGTCATGGACCCGTCCAGCGAGGCCTTCCTCTTGAAACCCATCGCTGCCCACATGAGCCTCCAGGGCGGGCTGCTGTTGCGTGCGGGGGCCGTGGTAGACATCACGGTCGATAACGAACTTGGCGCCATGCTCAGCGTGGACGGGTTTGTCGACAGGCCGCTCGCCGTCGGGACAACAGTCCGTGTCGAGACCAGCGAGTACAGCGCCCGCTTTCTCCGCAGAAACCCGCCGGCCGCATACTACGAGTCTCTGACCCGCCGTCTGGGGATGCGCCAGGGAGCGATGACCCGGGTGCGGGAGGAAGGCGACCAACGCCCCGGCCCCGGTGCTTCCGGTGGCCGCTGAGGTAACATTTAGCCGATGCTCACCACCACCACCGTCGACTCCCGGCAGGTGTACAAGGACCACCGCGTGAAGATGCGCGTGGACACGATCCGTCTCGGCGACCGGCCGACACTGGAACGGGGCGTGGTCGAGCAGAACGATTCGGTCGTGGTGGTCCCTGTCACAGATGACCGCCACGTGCTGCTTGTAAGGCAGTGGCGTCATCCGGCCCAGGCGGTGCTGCTTGAGGCCCCGGCCGGCCACATCGACCCGGGCGAGACTCCACTTGAAGCGGCCGTGCGCGAGCTACGAGAAGAGGCCGGCCACACCGCTCTTCATCTGGACCCTCTGCCCGGTTTCTGGGCCGCCCCCAGCATCTCGACCGAGTTCATGCACGGCTTCCTGGCGACCGGTCTCACGACATCCTCACTCCCGCAGGACGATGATGAGGATGTGGAACTTGCGAAGACGCCGATCTCTGATATTCCTGACCTGATACGCGACGGTGCGATAGTCGATTCCAAAAGCATCGCAGCGCTGCTGTCGGCGTTATACCTTTTTCCTGAATTGATGTCCTTTGATTGATAAAGCAGCCAGGCCGGCCGCTGAGCCCGTCCGGATCGTATCTGACCGGCTGGCGTGCACTGAAAACAATACCCTCGCGAGCAAGAGGTAACGGATGTACCAACACGACGTTCTGATAATTGGCGCCGGCCTTGCCGGTTTGCGGGCCGCGGTTGAGGCGGCCCGGATGGGCGTGAACGCCGCCGTCATCACCAAGGTGCATCCGGTCCGCAGCCACTCCAACGCGGCGCAGGGCGGGATCAACGCCCCTCTAACGGACCGCGGCGATGAGTGGGAAGGCCACGCGCTGGACACCATCAAGGGCAGCGACTATCTCGCTGACCAGGACGCGGTGGAGCTCATGTCACGCGAGGCCGGTGCGGCCATCATCGAGCTGGAGCACATGGGCGTGATCTTCAGCCGGAACGAGGACGGCCAGCTCGGCACCCGCCGTTTCGGCGGCCAGAAGGTCGCACGGACGTTCTACGTCGGTGCGATTACCGGCTCGGCCCTGTTGCACGTCCTGTACGAGCAGGCGACCAAACTCAACGTCAACATCTACGAAGAGTGGTTCGTATCCAACCTGATCATTGAGGACGGTGTTTGCCGCGGGGTGATCACGATGGAGATCCGTACCGGGGAACTGCACACGATCAGGGCGAAGTCCGTGATCATGGCGACCGGTGGCGCGGGACGGGTGTTTGAACCGTCCACTAACGCCCTGATCTGCACCGGAGAGGGCCTTGGCCTTGCTTACCGGGCTGGCGCTCCACTGATGGACATGGAGATGATCCAGTACCATCCGACTACTCTTGCCGGTTCTGGAATCCTCCTGTCAGAAGCCGCACGGGGCGAGGGCGCTTACCTGCTCAACTCTGAGGGCGAGCGGTTCATGAAGACCTACGCCCCGGACTACCTTGAGCTAGCGTCAAGGGATGTCGTGTCGAGGGCGGAGCAGACCGAGATCGATGAAGGACGGGGAATCGACGGGAACGTCCTCCTCGACATGCGCCACCTTGGACGTCAATTCATCGAGGAACGTCTCGGATACCTGCAGGAGATCGCAATCGAGTTCCTTGGTGTTGATCTCTCCGAGCAACCCGTGAAGATCCGGCCCGGTATGCACTACATGATGGGCGGCATAAAGACGGACGTAGACGGCGCGACCGAGGTCCCGGGACTCTACGCCGCCGGTGAGACCGCAAACGTATCAGTGCACGGGGGCAACCGCCTGGGCGCCAACTCGCTGCTGGACACGGTCGTGTTTGGCCGTAGATCCGCGATCGCAGCGGCCGAGTACTCGAAGAGCACCGGGCCCCATTCCACCGACGAATCGTTGCTGGAATCTGAAAAGAAGCGCTACCAGGAGCTGCTGGACCGGCCCGCAGATCTGCGATCAGCCCTGGTGCGCCGGGAGATGGCCGAGAGCATGACGGCCGGCATCGGAGTGTTCAGGGACCAGGCGAGCATCGACCGCGCGACCGCTAAAGTGGAAGAGCTACGTGGCGTGTTCCGGCGCGTGGCCGTCGACAACAAGGGCAAGGTGTTCAACACTGATCTGATGTCGGCGATCGAACTCGACTACATGCTGGATGTCGCACAGACGATATGTGCGGGCGCAAACGCTCGAAAAGAGAGTCGCGGCGCCCACTACCGCACGGACATGCCGGAGCGGGACGACAAGAATTGGCTGAAACACACCCTCGTTTACAAAGACGGCGACGGTACCCGGGTCGAGACGCTGGATGTCACGATCACCAACTGGGAACCGGTGGAAAGGGTCTACTAAATGGAGCAGACGCTGCGCGTAAAGCGCTACGACCCCGAGAACCCGGATGCTGCCGGTTACCAGGAGTACACCATCGAGGTGGACGATACGTTCACCGTCCTCGACGCCCTGCTGAAGATACGCGACGAGATAGATGGAACGCTTTCGATGCGCTGCTCTTGCCGCGCTTCCATCTGCGGCTCTTGCGCCATGCGGGTCAACGGGCAGGCGAAGCTGGTATGCAAAACCCGTGTCAGCTCTGTTTCTCCGGACGGTGAGCCGATAACAATAGATCCGCCCGGGAATATGCCGGTCATCAAGGACCTTGTGGTTGATTTCGATCCGTTCTGGGAAAAGATACGTGCCGTCGATCCGTTCCTTCGTCCAGAGGGCGAGGAGCCGGAAGCGGAACACCTCGTTTCAGATGACAGCATGGTTCACCTTGTCGGTGTCATGAACTGCATCATGTGCGGGGCGTGCGTTTCTGACTGCACGGTCCTTGAGGTTGACCCAAACTTCCTGGGTCCGGCCGCACTCGCCAAGGCGTACAGGTTCATCAAGGACCCACGAGACTCCCACGCGAAAGATCGACTCGCCAAGTTGAACGAGGATTCGGGCGTCTGGGACTGCACCCGCTGTATGCAATGTGTTGAGGTCTGCCCGAAGGATGTCGAT
>JADFQR010000140.1 GCA_022561735.1 Chloroflexota bacterium
CCCACCGGATAGGCATATCGCCATACGCACCACCCGGCGGGGCTTGCCCGCCCCCGCCAATTTGTCGCTTGCCCCGCCCTGGCCCTTCCAGGATGAGGGAAAAAGCACCTCCGGCGAAGTCCCCTTAACATCCGGAGACGGGTAGCCCTTGTTACCCGCCATCCAGGACAGCGTCCGCTGTGGGTGCTGCACGGCGACGCGTTTACGAAGCGTCGGCGGGAAGGCCTCGACGGACTGTTGCATCGGGCGCGCGCCCATCGCATCGTACTCACGGGAGGAAAGCCAATGCTCCGGACTTCGTTAATCGCCCGTCGGCCGGAAAATACGGGAAATCCGGCTCGCAAGCCCGGCTATCGATGGCTTCGGTTGACCGCGACCGTAATCGCCGCTTTGATGGCGTTGCTGATCGTCGCGTGCGGGTCCTCCGACGACCCCGCTCCCACAGCAACAGCGCGCCCGGCAACCACCACGCCGCCAGAGCCCACAGTGGAAATCGCGTCGAAACCCCTTCAGGCGACGTTCGCCGACGGCCAATTCACGGTTAACTTTCTTTACCGCTCAAGCCCCGCACTGACCGATGCAATCGAAACCGTGGACGTGGATGCCCTGCTCGAAACCACGTTAAGCCGTATCGGATCACTGGTCCCCGATCAGAAATTCACGATCAACTTCGTCGATACACAGCCATTCCAGTTCAGGGACCCATCCAAAACCGGATTGTCCGATGAGCAGCTTGAAACGCTGACGGAGCGGGGCTTCATCATCCAACGGATAGGCGGCGGGACGATCGCCGCCCATTTGAACCCGATAGCGAACACCGATATGGCTGTGGTCTGGCGGGATGTGGTTCCGAGTGCGGTGATGGAATCGGTGTTCGTAGTGTCTCGGGAGTTACTTTCTGCTGGAGTGAACGCGGACTCCTTGCTGGACTTCATGGTCGGAAATGGCCTCTCAATAATGGTCCAGGAAGAGGCGTTCCCGGGGGTAGAAGATCGGATGAGGCGGTTGATCCCGAATTTCGCGGAAGGTGTGTTTGATCTATCCTCGGCAGCAGAGCGCGAGATATGGGCAGCCGCTCTTCCGGAGTTGGACAATTTCTCGCCCTCGGTCATGAAACGATTCTTTGGCGGTGTTACCGAGTTTCCCGCCGGCGTCAATGCACCTCATGCCGGTACGGCGGTAGGGTTTCGGATAGTTCAGGCTTATCTCGAGAACCACCCCGGCGTTACACCTTCATCGCTTCTTCTCACGCCGACCGCCGAAATACTTGAAGGCGCCAACTACAATCCCTAAAGTCCGCTTGGTGAACCAGGTTTGATCCCCCTATCACGGTCGGGAGAGGGCTGGGAGCCTGCCGTCCGCTGATCGGAAAGTTTAAGGGTGCAGGGGCGATGCGTCCCTGAGTCCAGCGCGTTGATCAATAACCGTGGGCGTATTGCCATACGCCCCTACACGCTTTTCTAACTACCCGGTGTTCTTCAGTCCAGCGGCGATGCCGTTGATGCTGAGCAGCAGCGCCCGCCGTAACAGCGGGTCGCGCTCTCCCGGGCTTTCGCGGCGGCGGCGGGCCAGCAGCGACACCTGCAGGTAGCTCAACGGCGCAATGTACGCCTCGCGCACGGCGAGCGTCCTTTGCAGCACCGGGAAGGCGTCCAGCAAACGCTTCTGTCCTGTGACGGCGAGGACGCCATCAAAGGCGCGACCGTGTTCTGACCGGATATCGTCAAAGATCCCCTGGAACTCCTTCGGGACCAGCTCGGACACGTATAGAGATGCGATCTCCATATCCGTCTTGGCAAGCGTCATCTCCACGTTGGATATGAAGGCCCGGAAGAAACTCCACTCGTCGAACATCTCGTCGATTACATCGCCCAGCCCCTCGGATCGCGCCTCCGCCAGCGCCGCGCCCACGCCGTACCAGCCCGGGACGATCTGCCGTGACTGGGTCCAGCCGAAAACCCACGGGATAGCGCGCAGATTCCCGATGCCCGAGGTCGCGCCCCCGCGACGGGCCGGTCGCGAGCCGATATTCATCTCGGCCAGTTCCTCGACAGGCGTGGCCGCCATGAAGTAGTCGATCAACCCGTCGGTCTCCACGAGGGACCGGTACTTGCGGAACGCCATGCCAGACAGGCGATCCATCGCCTCGAACCATCGGGCGAGCGTGGCCTCATCGTGACGCGGCTCGGTGTGCAGCAGCGACGCCTCGGTGACGGCCGCTGTCATCATCTCAAGATGGCGGCGCGCCAGCTCCGGCGTGCCGTAGTTGTCAGCGATCACCTCGCCCTGTTCGGTGATCTTGATCCGTCCGTCAACGGTCCGGGCGGGCTGCGCCAGGATAGCGTCGCGCGTCGGTCCCCCACCCCGACCCGTTGAGCCGCCGCGACCATGAAACAGCCGCAGCGCCAGCCCGTGCTTCTCGGCGACTTCACGGAGCGCCCTCTGCGCCCGGTACAACTCCCACTGTGAGGTGGCGATGCCCCCGTCCTTGTTGGAGTCCGAGTAGCCGACCATCACCTCTGCCACATCACCCCGCAGTTCCAGCAGGCGCCGGACCGCGGGTATGGACCAGTAGTTATCCATCACGCCCGCTGACGCCCGCAACGCGCTGATCGTCTCAAACAGCGGCACGACGTCGATACGCGCCAGGTCAGACCGGAGATCGATCAGTCCCGCCTCCCTTGCCAGTACGAGCGGCGCAAGCAGGTCATCCACATCGTTCGTCATCGACACGATCCATGTATCGACCGACTCGCCGCCGTACCGGTCCTGCGCGCTGCGAACCACGCCGAACACGTCCAGCACCTCTTCCGTCTCCGGCGAATAAGCCGCTGTTGGCGTGCGCAGCGTGCGGCTGCCGTCCAACTCGGCCGACAACCGTTTCACTTTCTCGTCTCGCGCCAGGTCCACGAAACGGCGCGTGAGCTTTTCTGAACGGTCTTCCCGAGATACGCCTGTGCCGGTAATCCCCCCGCTAGCGTCCACCGTGTCGATCAACTCGCCGACGGCCGCGCCGGTGACCGAAGAGTCCTCACGTATGTCCAGCGCGGCGAGCGTCAGCCCGAACGCCTTCGCCGCCCTGCGCAGCCTGCCGAGACGTCCCGCAGCGATGTTTCCGCCACGGTTCGCGCGCATCGAGTCAGACATGAGCGTCAGGTCATCCACCAGCTCCGCCGTGTTGTGATAAACAGGGCCGGTAGCCGGGTCGTCCGTGCGCGCTACGGCGAGGGCGTTGAGTACCCGCTCGTACATGTAGGCGCACTTCATCCGGTACGGCTCATCGGCGTTCAGACGCCGAAACCGCTCGTACACCGCGGGCAAAGCCTCCCGGTCACGCTCAAGAGAGGCCAGCAGATCGTCAGATACTTGAACGATGTGGGTTGACTGGCTCAGCTCAGTAGCCAGCCCGCCGATCCCATCCCTCAACAGGCGCAGCGCACGCTCGTTCTGGAGCCGCAGCACCTCCGCCGTGACCTTCGCCGTGACGTTCCTGTTGCCGTCGCGGTCGCCACCCACCCAGGTGCCGAAGCGCAGCGGAACGGCGATCCGCCCGGGTTCAATGCCGACGCTTTCCAGTCCCTCTTCAAGCGACTCGATGACGTCCGGAACCACATCATCAAACAACCCTTCCAGGTAGTAGATGATGTTCCGCGCCTCGTCGATCGGCTCCGGCCGGTCCTGGTGCAGCTCATCGGTCTGGACCATCGCCTCGATGAGCTCGGTAATGCGGCGGTCGATGCGCACGCGGCGGCGATCAGTCGTATCAGCGCGAACGCGTTCGGCCAGGAGTTCGTGGATCGATCGCAGCTTGTCCAGGATTGAACGTCGCGCCGCTTCCGTCGGGTGGGCGGTGAACACAGGGCGCACCGCAAGCCGGTTGGCGAAGCGCTCAAGTTCTTCCGGCTTCAGCCTTGCGGCGGCGATGCGGGTGAAGGCATCGTTCAGCGGGTCGTCGCCGCCCGGCCCCTCGCGCATCGTGTCCACCCGATGAAGCTGTTCCGCTGTGTTGGCGAGGTGGAAGTAGATCGTGAACGCTCTGACCAGCCGGATGGCGGACCAGAGCGGAGTGTCATCAAGCTCCGCGTAGAGATCAGCCTGGAGCGCCGGGTCCGGGCGGTTCCGCAGCGAACGTGTGCGAGTGCGAACGCTCTCCTCCAGCTCGTACAACTCGTCGCCGAACTGCGCACGAAGCACGCGCCCGAGGATATCGCCGAGCAGCCGGATATCGGCGCGCAGGGCGCGGTCGTCTTTTCCGGCCGACAGACTCATGAGCGGACTCATGCCGGAAATAATATCGACCCGGGGTGCGGCGCACGCCCCCTGCGGCCACCGGTATCATGCGTTCCCATCCCCAGTATCGGTGTACCGGGAACGCTCACGTTGAACCTGTACGCCCGGTTGAAACACCCGGTAGAAACACAAGGACCAGCAGATGCCTGATCGACCTCTAGTTGTACTGATCGCCCCGCATGACGACCCGATGGTCGAAGAGCGCGCCGCCCTCGCCGGGGTTGACTGTGACATCGTGTGCGCTCCCGTCGAGTCCCAGGGCGAGGTGTT
>JADFQR010000141.1 GCA_022561735.1 Chloroflexota bacterium
TCGCTGCCGCCCTCGGCCACTATTTCAAGGGTGCGTCCCAGTTCCGGCAGACTGACCACCTCACCGTATTTTGGCGCCCGTCCCTTCGGAAGCATCTCGCGCCCGGACGGCCTGGCCGCCAGCTTCTCCTCCGCACCCTGCCACTGGTTGGCGATGATCTCGGAGACGGGGAAGCCCTCGTGGGCGTACTTGATTGCCGGCTTCATCACCTGGGCCAGCGTCATCGTGCCGTCTTCCTTGAGCAGCGTCTCCCAGCCATGGACCGTGCCGGGGACCGACACGGAAAACGCGGCGTCCGGACCCTCCGTGGGGATGCCGGAATGACCGCGACGCACAACATCGTCCCGGTTCGCGGCCGCCGCGGCCCTGCCGCTGCCGTTGAGTGCGCGAACACGTTTTTCGTCTGATTTCCACACCAGGGCGAACATGTCGCCGCCAACCCCGGTTGACATCGGCTCCAGCACATTTAGAGCGGCGGCCGTGGCGACCGCTGCATCGATGGCGTTCCCTCCGTCTTTGAGGATCTGCAATCCAACCTGGGCGGCGAGTGGCTGGCTCGTGGCGACCGCGCCGTTGCGAGCCAGGACCGATGAGCGGCGAGAGTGGAAGAAAGTCACGTTCACATCCTTAACGGAGAGCCCGGGGGAGACCCAGTACCACACGAACAAATCACGGGTGATTCAAAGACCGGCGCAATCCTACCAACAAAGCTACGAACGCGCCGATGCCGGTGTCACGCGCGCTGGCATTTTTGCAACCCTGTCATGAGGTCGGGGTCTGCTCTGTCCAATGCCGTTCCGCGATAGCGCCGCCGGGCTCAATCATGTTTCTACGACATCTGGAGCAAGGTCAGGTCGCGTTACGAGCGCCTGAATGACGCGCTTGTTGTTCGCAGCGCCGGGACCTGTGGTCTTTGCGTCAACAGGGCCCCAAATAAACGCCCCTCAGGGGCTAGCAGCCCAGCTGGTCCGCTAGATCAGTGAAGCCGCTCGCCGTGAAATCAAACGATGGATCGCCATCCAGGTCCGGCTTCTTTGCCAGCCCCGTACCGGAGCCAAACTCGTCCGGTCGCCTGACAAACGCCGTGCGCAGGCCCGTCGCGGCGGCGGCCCGAAGATCTCCGGGGTGGGCCGCCGTCATCATCACCTCGCTCGTCTTGAGCCCGAGCAACTCGGCGGCCTTCTTGTACGACTCCGGGTCCGGCTTGTAGTGCCCGGATAGCTCGGAAGACAGCACGCAGTCCCACGGCAGCCCGGCGCGCTTCGCCATGTTGGTGAGCAGGGCGACGCTCCCGTTGGACAGGGTGGAGATGATGAACTTGCTCTTCAGCCGGGTTAGCCCCTCGACAGCCTCAGGCCAGGGGTCAAGCCGGTGCCAGATGCGGTTCAGATGATCGGTCTCCTCTTCGCTCAAACCCTCGACACCGAACTGCACGAGCAGCTCGTCGAGGCGGCGACGGTGTATGGCGTCGATCCCGATCCAGGGCCACTCGCCGGTCCGGACCTTGTTCATGCCCGGTCCGTAGCCGGCGCGCCACTCGTCGGCAAACAGGTCCGCGTCGATGTCCAGCCCCCGCTCATCTGCCAGCGCTGCGATCTCGCGCGATACGCTGCCGCGCCAGTCGACCACGGTCCCGAACACATCGAACGTGAGCGCCTTAACGTCTGAAATCGACATCGACTGCCTCCATCGCACCTTGAATATGCCGGCTCGCCGTGAACCGGCGAGAGGGTCGTTCCGATCAGCGATCATCCCGATTATCTCTCAGCGATAACTCGATGTGTTGGTCGGGGTTAAATCAGCCCGGGAGAGGCACTGTGAGTTGACAGGACGGCGGGCGTCTGTCACATGGTCCATCGTCAGGTCAACCGCTCTGGCCCGTGCGATCCCTTAACGCGTCCGCGGGTTAAACACGTCGTTCAGGGCGTCGCCGAACAGGCTCCATGCAAATATCAGGAGCCATATGACGATGATCGGCGCGAGCAGTTGTTCCGGGTGGTTTTGCATTACCGAGACGACCGACGTGCCGCGGCCCGAAACGTCCGCGATCATGAAGCCCAGGCTTGGCCTCGGCGGCTGCACCCCGATGCCCAGGAAGCTCAGGATTATCTCGCTTCCGGCTATGGCGCCCATGCTGAAAGACGCGGTCACGATGATCGGCCCGGTCACGTTGGGCAGGATGTGAGAGAACAACAGCCGGGGCGTTGATACGCCGACGGCACGGGCCGCCTCTATGTAGTCAGAGTTTCTGATGGCGAGCACCTGCCCGCGCACGAGGCGCATCATCCCGAACCATGCAAACGGCAAAAGGGCGACCGCTACCACGAAGTAATCCACGAACCCGGACTCTATGAGCCCCCCGAACGGACTCCAGTCGCGGAGATTGGTCCAATCCTCAAAGTCGCGCGTCCACTCGACAATACGCGGCCGTAGCGTGGCGGCGATCAGGATGACCAGCAGGATACCGGGGAACGCCGCGACGACCTCGCCAAAGCGCATTATCACGGCGTCAATCCTGCCGCCGAAGTAGCCCGCGACCAATCCCAGCGTTACGCCCAGGACCAGGCCGCCGGTGCCCACGGTGATGATCGTGAGGATGACCGTCGTCTGGATGCCCCAGACGGTGCGCGTGAAGATGTCCCGCCCCAGCCGGTCTGTCCCGAATATGTGATCTCTGCTCGGACCCTCCTGTGTGTGTAAAAGGTCCGTCTGCGAGTACGAGTGGGTCGAGATCGGTTTGGCGAATATACCGACCGCGTAGATGAAAAGGATGATCCCCAGCATGATCATCGCGATCTTCTTCCGTCGCAGCCTCCACCACGCCTCACGCAACGGGCTGCTACCGGAGGCAGGTGCGCTGGCCCGCGCTTCCCGGATATTACTTGCAAGGCGCATACCGGGTTACTGGTACCTGATCCGCGGGTCAATCACGGAATAAAGGATGTCGACAACCAGGTTGGCGATGACGAGGGATGCGGCGCCGATCAGGGTCACCGCCATGATGACCGGGAAGTCGCGCGCAAAGATGGCGTCCAGCGTGAACCGTCCGACGCCCGGAACTCCGAAAATCAGCTCAACGATGAACGCACCGCCCAGCAGTCCTGATAGTGAGAAGCCGATCAGCGTCAGGACGGGGATCATGGCGATTCGGGCGATGTGACGGTAGTTGACCACGCGTTCCGGCAACCCCTTGGCTCGCGCCGTCCGGACGTAGTCCTGCCCCAGTACATCGAGCGTACTGGAGCGCATGATGCGCGTGAATACGGCGATGCCCGGCACTCCTATGACAAGCGCCGGCAGGATGATCTGCTTATCGAAAAATCCACCCCATCCAGACACCGCCACCCAGTCAAGTTTGAGCGCGAAGAAAATGATCAGGAAGGGCGCAGTAAGGAAAACCGGCATGGCGTTCATCGCCAGCGAGCCGGATATGACCGTCGGGTCGATCCACGACCCCTGTTTCAGGGCGCTGTAAAACCCGAGCGGGATGCCGATACCGATGGTGATGATGGAGGCCGCCAGGAATAGCTGCGCAGAGACCTTCAGCTTGGGACCCAGGAGCTCCGAGACCCCCCGGCCCTGGAACTGGAAGCTATCACCGAAGTCGCCCTGGAGCGCATTCCAGACGTAACGTCCGTACTGCACGTAAACCGGGTCGTTCAGGCCGCGTGACTCACGAAGCCGCTCGGCGCGTTCCTCGGTGAAATGCTGGCCAAGCTGTATCTGCACCGGATCGCCCGGGCCGTAGTGTCCGAGTGTAAACACGATGGCTGACACCGCCAGCAGCAGCACCGGCGTCCACAACATTCTCCGCACGATATAGGCGAGCATGTGCGGGACTGTGCCTCCAACGGCGGCTAGCGGTCAACCCCCGGTGAGTCGCCGGGGGCGGGGTTATTCAAGGTCGATCAGCGGTCCGGCGCCGAGGCCGGACCGCACCCGAAACGTATTGAGGGCCTATTCCTTGATCCACACGTCCTTGAACACCTCTATCGTCATCGGCAGGAAGTTGTAGTCCTGGACGCGCTGCTTGATGAGCGCCAGGCCCTGAGTGTCCCACCAGACCGGCAGCCATGCGACGTCGTCAATGATCAACTGTTCGGCTTCCTGGTACATCTGCGTTCTGAGCACAACGTCCTGCTCGGTCCGCGCCTGCTCCACAAGCCGGTCGACCTCCGGGTTCGAGTAGTTGCCGTCATTCCGCGGGCTTTCGCTGTGGAACAGGATGTCTAGCCAGTCCTGCGGGTCCGGGTAGTCAGCCTCCCAACCGCCGAAGAAGGCTTGTAGACGGTTCCTATACAGGTCTTGGAGGTAGGTTGCGAACTCGACCTGTTGGATCTCGACGGTTATGCCAAGCGTCTGGCTCCACATGACGACCATCACCTCGATAGAGAGGCTCGGCGAACCGCCGGTGCCCTGCGTGGTGATAACAATGCGCTTGTCCCGATCGCTGAGCGTCGGGTACGACGACTCCGCCAGCAGCGCCCGCGCCTTATCGGGATCGAAATCCAGTGGAACCAGATCTTCGTTAAACC
>JADFQR010000142.1 GCA_022561735.1 Chloroflexota bacterium
CTTTCGATATATGCCGATTCCGATCGTCTTGGAAAGGGCACAGGCACGGAACTGATGCGGGCTCCCCTTGAGTACCTGTGAGTACCTGAAAAGCGCCGGATACTCCGTCGTTGCGCTCGATATCCATGTGGCCAACCGGCGTTCCCGGCCGTTCTGTGACGCCGGCGGATGGGAGGTCGCAGCGACGGTCAACTCCCATCATGGCGAGTCGATGACGATCGGCCGGATCAGGCTGGCCTGACGACGCCCGAACGCGAACACGGCCCCCGTTAAAGGGGCCGCGCTCGCAAGCAAGGAGTTTTCTCAGGACGGCGGGCTCACCGGGGGGCCGAGGCCCCGGGGGGTGTTCGGTGGCCCCGCCGTCATGTTCTTTGATGCGGGATGTTAATTGCGGATGCCGAGGGCGTATTTCACGATCCCCTCGAGCGGTGACCGCTGTGTCGTCTCGGCGAATACCACGTGTGCGTTGTCGTCCGCGTCCAACTTCAGCGATACGATCTGCCCGAACTCGTCGTCGGTCGCCGTAGCGATCGTCTCGGTCGTCCACGCCGTTCCGTTGAGTACGGCGATCTTGACGGAATCCTGGTCCGAATACGCGATCACGGGGTTGCCGTTCGAGTCCAGCGCTATCGATGTCGAGTTCCGGGCGCCGGTCTGTCCGGTCCGGAAGTTCTGCAAGGTGTCGATCTCCGTAATCGTCCAATCCGTCTCGCCGGCGCCACGCGTGGCGTACTTGACGGTGAGCGCGCTCGACCGCGGCTGCGAGCCGTAGCTGATGTGGAACCGGCCGGAATCGTCAATCAGAATCTGGGCGAACAGCCCGGTGTCACCGCTTTCGTCCACCGTGGTAACCGTCCAGTTCCCGGAAGCATCCCGGCTTGAGAGCGCCAGGTCTTTCTCGGGCTGGTTGAAGAACGTGACGTGCGGATTGCCGTCCGGGTCGAGCGCCAGTGACGTGGCGAACTGGTAGGTCAGCTTGCCGCTACCGATATCTTCAACGGTCCAGGAACCGTCGGCGTTGCGGCGGTAGTACTCAACGCCGTCGCCGTTGAATTCCTGCGGGTCGATGCCGGTCATGTGGACGACGTTCTGGCTGTCTACGATGATGCGGTTGTCCCAGCCGTCGTGGCCGTCGTCCGCTGCGATCTCCAACTTCCAGACATCGCCCTCCAGGAACGCGTGAACGGCGTCGCCCTTCGCCGAATCAAATCGCGTGTCCTGGTGATCGTGGAACGCGATATGCGGGACATCGTCGGGTCCGATTGCGAGGTCCAGTGGACCGTAGAAATAATCCTCGGTGACCGTGTCGATGTTCCACTGATCACCGGTCCTTGAGGCGGTCTTTACAAAGCCGGGTATGGCTTCAAGCATGTACGCCACGTAAGGCGTGCCATCGCTCTTCAGTGCAAGCGCCGGCTTTGTGCCTTCGTCCACCGTCTCCACGGTCCAGGCGAAAGCGGCGCCCTGTGCGGGTGAAGTTGAGGCGCCGCCGGAATCCGGGGCTATCGTCGGGACGATCGCCGTAGCAGAGGTGGCGGTCGGGTTGGCCGGAACGGCGGTCGGATTGCTCCCGCTCGCCGGGTCGTCGTCGCTTCCGCATGCGACGGCGAGCGCCATCAAACCTGCGCTTGCCGCAAAAACGACACGCCGATTGATCTTCATCACGAGTGCTGCCTCCCAATAATCCCCCAATCAGTCCGGGGGAGTTCAAAGTGGTTTGCCAGGGTGACTCAAAGGACGCCGGTCAGAACCGATTGGCGCGCGGTTCGCCGGAGGGGCGGTAATACATGCAGTGCTGGACGGATATGAGATGCGAGGTATCGCAGTAGGACGCGGGTTGGATTCATGCGTCGGAAATCGAAGCGAGTCGCGGGCAGGATGGGTGGGTATAAGACCTCGTTCCGGGAAGTCGTCCCTACCCTGAACCGGAGGCCCGAAAACAAACCCCAGAATCGGGCCCTGGAGTCGCGTCCCAGCGACGTACCGATGTACCAGGGAAAGAGTGAGCCCGGCCGAAAAACGAAGTAAGAGCAGACCCGGAACGTATCGGGAGAGAACGGAGATCGCCGCCTGAGTGCTGAACGCCCGGCACGGCAGTACCGGGCTCGGGGCGGCCTGCCGGAGATCGGCCAGCAGCTTTCGCTCGACGAGACTGAACAGGCAGCGCAGGTCCTCAAAGCGGCGCTGGATCACGGGATCCACCAGCTGAACGCGGCTGGATGCAGTTGGAGTAGACCGCCACGGGTGGGGTCCGAGGTGGCCTACGTGGCTGCGGAGCCCCCCGCTGCGGCACGCTCCGGCGATGCCAGCAACGCGCCCAGGTTGCGGATGCGCCCGTTCAACAACGCCGGTCCGATTGCGAACGCGGATACCGCCAGCCCGCCTATCGCTACCGCCCACGGGGCTCCGATCGAGGCCGCCAGCAGCCCGGCGAACATCCCGCCCAGGGGCATGATGTTCCAGGTCATGCCGTAGAAGCCCATTACGCGGCCACGCATCTCGTTCGGGACCAGCATCTGCAACGTGCTCATGATCGTGATCATGTAGACGGAAGTGAACAACCCCAGGAAGAAAATCAGGGTTAGAGCGAGCGGGTATGAGCCGATGTATTCAGCCGTCAGCGCCCACGCGGCCACGGTGACCCCCGTCAGAACGGCGCCGCCGATCAAGATAAACCCGGTGTTTCCGGACGACACCCGCGTTCCAAGCCATATCGTCACGATCAACGCGCCGACACCGCTCACGCTCATCAACACGCCCTGTCCGTCTGCGCCAACTTTCAGAATGTCGTCGGCAAACACCGGCATCAGGATGATGTAGGACAGCCCGAAGAAGCTGTTGAAGAACGTCATCCCGATCAAGAACATGAAGACCGAGTTGGCCCTGATGAATTTGAGCCCTTCAACGATGTCGGTGAAGGCGCTGGTCTGACGCCTGGACGCTCCTGTCCGTGCCGATTCCGGGACCTTCAGGAAGCTGACGACGACGGCGAATATCAGCATCAACACCGATGCCAGGACGAAGGCGGCGCCGGTGTCGATGATCGCGATCAACACCCCGCCGATGGCCGGGGCTATGATCCGCGTCCCCTGCCAGATTGAGGAGTTGAGCGCAACTGCGCTCATCATGACCTTGCGGTCGATAAGGTGCGGGTAGATCGACTGCCTTGCCGGTTGGTTGAAGGCGTTTATGGCCCCGGCGAACACGGCGATGGTCAGTACGTGCCACGGCTCAACGACGCCGGCCAACGTTATCAGCGCCAGTAAAGCGACGAACAACGCCGAGATCACCTGGGTGACCACGATCAACCGTTGTTTGTCGAACCGGTCGGCCACCACTCCACCGACCAGGTTCAGGGCGATGGCCGGAACAGCGTTGGCAAGTCCGACATACCCGAGGTAGACCGTGGACCCGGTCAGTTCGTGGATCAGCCAGAACTGGCCGAACATGGCGATCTGGAACCCGCCGACGGCCGAAAGCATGCCGAACCAGTAGTTGCGGTACTCGCGGTACCGGAACGCGGGCGGCACGGCGAACGTGACCGGCCCGATCTTCCGGGGTTGGTTGGCCTCTGAAATCTCTGCGGTTTGATCAGCGTCAACGGTACTCAATGCCGTCGCCTCCCTCACCGGTCCGTTCCCATGTCTATTCCCGGAAACGGGCCGGTTGCCACGGATTCTACCGTTTCGTGGCTGGAGACGGCGGCATCACGTGCTGATCAGTTGTTCTATTTACCGGAATTGCCGCGGCCACCGCCGGAGTTTCCTGCTCCGCCCGGGCTGCCGTTGCCACTTGAATTACCACCGGCGGGCTTACCCCCGCCGGAGTTGCCTCCGCCCTGGCCGGAGTTGCCGCTGTCATCGTCATCCCCGCCGGTGAAGCTTCCCCGGCCCCTGTTTTCTGACTTGCCGCGAGCCCTGGTCACCGCCCCGCTGATCAGGTCCTGGTCTTCCGGGTCGCTCGATTCCACCAGTGCCTCAAGGCGTTGCAATCGCCTGTCGTTCACCTTGCCGCGCAGCCTGGACAGGCTTTCCGCCAGCTCAGGGTTGTCTTCGGCGGCGATTGACAGCGCGTCGAGCCGGTCAATGATCTCGTCCTCGGAGACCGTATTGGTGACCGACCCGGGTCCGCTGCCGGACCCGCGTTTCACGATGAACATTAGATCGTCACCGACGGCCCCGGCCAGTCCTGGCGGGCCGTCGAACTCTTCTTCGGTTCCGTCACCGCGCAGGATCTTGATACGGCCGTTGGCGTTTTCTTTCACCACGCCGCGAATGTGGGAGCGAGTTGCCTTGCTCGGGATAACGGTTATCCGGAGCGCCTCAACACTGCGGAACGAAGGTGCCGGGGGCGTGCTCGTCGCGGCTATATCGCCGGGCGTACTTGTCGAGGCGCTGCCGCCATCGGCGATCGATATCGGCGTGCTCGTTGCCGTTCCGGGAGACCGGTCCAGCAGGATGCCCACGCGATCTCCGGTCTCGATCACCGGTGGCTCTTCGATACCCTCCGGAACCGGTCCGGGG
>JADFQR010000143.1 GCA_022561735.1 Chloroflexota bacterium
CGCACCGTCATCTTGGGCCTCGTTATCGACAGGGCCGGGGTGATTGAGGTCGACTTCTCGGCGCACCGCGCCAGGGAAGGATCGCACGGAGAAGATGGCGAGGCCGGCCACGATCACGGGCTCTCGCACGGGCGCGATGACGAGGCGAAGGAGATGTGGCAAGCGGCGTTTGTGCGCGCCCATCGGCCCGACAACGATTCTCGCCAGGAAAACAGAAGTTAGCCCGGTTGCTCGCCGGTGGAGGAGAAGCTAGAAGGCTTGTGATGTCCAGCACGCCGGTTCTACCGCTGCACCACCACCCGTCCGTCTTTCATCACCAGCCGCACGTCACGCACGTTCTCGATATCGTCGAGCGGGTTCGAGCCAAGCGCCAGCAGGTCCGCCTGTTTGCCCGGCTCCACCGTTCCGCGCTCGTCCCCGGCGAGGCACACCTCGGCCGATGTCTGCGTCGCCGCCACAATCGCCTGCCACTCCGTCATGCCCCGTCGCACGAGCTGCGCCAGTTCCAGCAGCCCGCCGTCCGGCAGCGCCAGGTCAGACCCGCATGCGATCCGCACGCCCGCATCGAGCGCCTTCTTGAAACCCGCTGCGTGCGCCTCCGCCGCCACCACGGCGCGCGCCGCGTAGTCCGGCGGCGCGGGGTGCGCCTCCGCCCATGCCCGCTCGATGTCTGACTCGGCGTACTCCGGCCCGCGATTCAGGTGGCTCAACCCCAGGGTCGGCACGTAAAACGTCCCTGCCTCCACCATCATCGCCACCGCCTCATCGTCCAGCACGTAACCGTGCTCCAGCGTCCACGCGCCGTGCTCGATAGCCGTCTTTATCCCGTGGATCCCCCCGGCGTGCGCCACGACCTTGAACCCGCGCTGGTGGCAGATCTCGAACGCGGCATCGATCTCGTCCGGCGTCGGGAAGGTGTTCTCCATACCGTCCCACGGGGGACCCATGATCCCGCCCGTCAGGTTCAGCTTGATGAAATCAACCCCGTTCTTGATGTTCTCCCGAATCGCTTTGCGGTACTCGACCGGGCCGTCCACCTCGACAGCGGTGCCCGAGCGCAGGAAGTGCCCCGCCGTGGTGGTGATGAACCAGCCACAGGTGAACAGCGAAGGGCCGATGAACTGGCCGGAGTCAAACGCACGCTTCCACGCCACGTCCACGTACTCGCGCTCGCCCACAACGCGCATCCCGGTGATGCCGAGGCGCAGGGCGTCCATGCAGTCACGGCCGGCGCGCGTTGTGCGCTCGGCGATCGTCTCGTCCCGCCATCCGGGGTCCGGGATGCCGCGGCCGATGTGCGTATGAACGTCCCAGAGGCCCGGCAACAGCCACCCGCCGTTCAGGTCTATCTCGATGCCGTCGGTCGCCGCCCGGACGTCACCGCCGGCCGGGACCACGTCCGCAATTCGTGACCCTTCGATCACAACAGTGGCATCGCGCGGCTCGGGCGATGTGGCGTCAATAACCTGGCAGTTCCTGATAATCACCCGGCCGGGCTCAGTCATTCGATCGACCTCCATTCCGCTTTCCGGTTGAGTTGTGTGGGACGGCGGCGAGTATAGTCGGGCTGTTGCGCGCGACCACCTCCAGGCATCCTCCCTCTCAAGGAGGAGGCCTAAATCGCCCCTCCAGATTCCGGGCGCCCCCCGGCGCGGGTTCGGGGGTGGCCACTCGTCATGCGACTCCACGCAGACCGGAGATAGATTCTTGCCCAAAATAGCGATCATCGGCGCCGGCAGCGTCGTCTTCACCCGGCGTCTCCTGCAGGATGTCGTGGCGACCCCTTCGCTTGCCGATTCCGATGTCTTCCTGATGGACATAGACAGCGAGCGGCTGGACATCATCACGCCGTTTGCCGAGCGTCTCGGCCGCGATACCGGCGTCGGCATGAGCATGACCGCCACGGAAGACCGCGGGGAGGCGTTGGACGGGGCTGATTACGTCCTCACCACTATCCGGGTCGGTGATGACCTGGAGATCGATCAGGGCGTGCCGCTGCGTTACGGGGTTGACCAGTCGGTCGCGGACACCATTGGCCCGGGCGGCGTCTTCAAGGCGCTGCGCACCATCCCCGTGCTTCTCGACATCGCTCATGACATTGAGAAGCTCTGCCCGGACGCCTGGCTGCTCCAGTACACCAACCCGATGGCGATGGCCTGCTGGGCGATCGATGAAGCCGCTGACATCAAGGTTGTCGGGCTGTGCCACAGCGTGCAGCGCACCACCCAGGACCTTGCCGCCTACATCGGCGCTCCCCGGGAGGAGGTGACATCATGGGTCGCCGGTATCAACCACATGGCATGGTTCCTGCGCTTTGAGCGAAACGGCGAGGACGCTTACGGCGCACTCTGGGACGCGCTGGACGACTCTGAGACACACGCCCAGGACCCGGTGCGGTTTGAAGTGATGAGGCAGTTCGGGTATTTCGTCACCGAATCGACCCGCCACATGTCTGAGTACGTCCCGTATTTCCGCCAGTACCCGGAGGTGATGGACAAGCTGAACCTCAACGCCATCGAGGTGGACCTGGCCCGGCTTGAGAAGCGGAACGATGCGTATTTTGAAACCATGCGATCAGAGGTCGCAGGCGACGAGCCGCTTTCCGCCGTCCAGTCTGACGAGTACGCCTGCCGCATCATGGCGGCGATGGAGACCGGTGAAACGACCGTGATCAACGGCAACGTGCCGAACGACGGCCTGATTTCCAACCTGCCACGGGAGGCCTGTGTAGAGGTGCCGTGCCTGGTGGACCGGCTCGGGGTTCACCCGATGGCCGTCGGAGCGCTGCCGGCGCAACTCGCGGCGCTGAACCGCACCAACATCAACGTCCAGGAGCTTGCGGTGCAGGCCGTTATCGAACGCGACCGTGAGGCGGCGCTGCACGCGGTGATGCTGGACCCGCTGACCTCTGCCTCCCTGCCGCTCGACCGAATCCGCGAGATGTTCGACGAAATGTGGACGGCGCACGGGGACGCGCTGGCGGAGTACGAGTAGGGGAGCGGGAGCACATATTGCGCGGAGGCGGAGGTCAGCGACCGCAGTATCCGTATTCCATTACATGAGTCTCAGTCGGCCCAGGCTTGATTCACGTCATCCTGGGCATATATGCCCATCCTGAATTTGACTCATGTCATCCTGAACTTGATTCAGGATCGGTTCGTACAGCTGTATCCCCGTCAAGTGAGCATGATCGTTTTTCGATACCAGCCTTGGGGGTCCGATATCTTGCCGGATGTGGATATGAGCGGATCCTGAATCAAGTTCAGGATGACATTGGTTGCATCTACGGGGGTTGGGATGAGGGGGAGCCTCATTCCGCAAAGCTAGAGGAGATCCGTTGACCGAGACAATGCTCGCCATGCAGGCAGCCGCCCGACAAGATGTTCGCATCGTCGAAATCCCGATCCCGACGCCTTCAGAAGGCCAGGCGCTGGTGAAGATGGAGCTGGCGTCTATCTGCGGCAGTGACCTCCACATCGTCGACTACGGATGGCTGGTCGAGGAGTACCCGCTCCGGCCCGGCTACCCCGGCCACGAGGGCATCGGCACGGTCGTAAACGCCAACGGGACGGGCCTGGGCGAGGGAGACCGCGTCCTGGTCACGCCGGCGATCTGGGACTCGCTCTGCTTCGCCGAGTACCAGGCCCTCGGGACCAACTTCCTGACCGTGTTGCCTGCCGCCTCGTCACAGAAGCCGGACCACCTGCTGATGGCGCAGCAACTCGGTACCGTCATCTTCGCCGCAAAACGGCTGCCAAACCTGCTCGGCCAGACATGCGTTGTGATGGGGCAGGGCTCCGCCGGGCTGTTCTGGAACTTCGTCCTGAAACGCCTCGGGGCCGGGCGCGTCATCGCAATCGAGCCGATCGCCCACCGCCTCAGGGTCGGCGCAGGTTTTGGCTCAGATGAACGCATCGGTGACACGTTCGCTGCAGCGACGCGGGCCGTCCTTGCGCTTACCGGCGAGGGCGCTGATGTCGTGGTGGAAGCCATCGGGACGAAAGAGACTCACGCCCAGGCGCTGGAACTGGTTCGCCCGGATGGCCAGGTCGTCTGGTTCGGGGTGCCGCAATCCGCGGAACTGATCCCGTTCAACTTTGACCTGTTCTTTCGCAAGCGCATCTCGGCCTACAGCCCGCTAGGGGCGCAGGACGAGACGGAGCTATCGAGCTTCCGGCAGGCGCTCAACTGGATTGACGATGGCGTGATCGACATGTCAGAGATCGTGACCCACACGTTTCCTCTGGCCCGCATAGATGAAGCCTTCAAGGTCGCCCGGGAGCGAGCGAACGACGCGATAAAAATAATCGTGACGATGTGACCAAGTCAGCCACGCGGCTATGTCATCCTGGGCATATATGCCCGTCCTGAGGCTCTCGAAGGATCTCCCGGCTCGCACGCCGCCACGTTGTTGGCGATCCGCGCCGGCCCTTCGAGAGCCTCAGGGCACGGGATTTGCCATTGCAGGCCTTGAAGCGGAGTTCGCTGACACGCCGTCAGACGGCGGCCTTTCAAACC
>JADFQR010000144.1 GCA_022561735.1 Chloroflexota bacterium
TGAACCGGAAACTGATCGGAACGCTGGCCGATATTCACTTCGCTCCGACCGAAGGCGCCCGGGACAACCTGTTGGCGGAAGGCGTACCTGCCGACCGGATTCAAATGACCGGCAACACCGTGGTGGACGCGCTCTTATGGGCGAAAAACAGGCTTGAAACAGCGTCGCCCGGCGATACATTCGTGGAGTCCCAACTCGCCGCCATCCCACAGGCCATCCGGGACGGTGGGGACGGACCGCTGCTTCTTGTGACCGGACACAGACGCGAGAGTTTCGGTCCAGACTTCGAAGCGATCTGCACGGCGCTGTTGCAGATTGTTGAGCGAAACAAGAACGTCCGGCTCGCATACCCGGTGCATCTCAACCCGAACGTAAGAGAGCCGGTCTACCGAATCCTGGGCGGAGCGGAGCGCGTCTATCTCTTTGAGCCGCCCCCGTACCTCGGGTTCGTGTGGCTCCTCTCCAACTCACACGTGATACTGACCGACTCCGGAGGGGTACAGGAGGAGGCGCCTTCGCTCGATAAACCGGTGCTGGTGATGCGGCGTGTCACGGAGCGGCCTGAGGGGGTGGATGCGGGATGCGCGAGGCTGGTCGGCGTGGATACAGACGTCATCGTTTCTGCGACCGAGACTCTCCTGAACGACCGGAACGAATATGAACGAATGAGTTCCGCCAAAAATCCCTACGGAGACGGAACCGCCGCCGTGAAAACGGTCGACGCTCTGGAAGATTGGCTGACCTCAGATGACTGATGTTTGTGTCGTAGGGCTCGGGAACATCGGCCTGCCCCTGGCGGTGACGATGGCCCACGCAGGCCATGCCGTGACGGGTGTGGACGTGAACGCCGGGCTGGTGGCTGCGGTCAACGCAGGCAAGACACGCATGGACGAGCCGAAGCTCCAGGAATTGCTTTCCGCGGTGGTCGCATCAGGCGCGCTGCGCGCCACCGAAGCGCCCGTCGCAGCGGATGTATTCGTGCTGTCCGTGCCGACCCCTATGGCCGACGATCACCGCCCGGTGCTGGACCATATCAGGAGCGCTTCGGAGGCGGTCGGCGCGGTGCTGCGGGCCGGCAACCTGGTGATCCTGGAATCGACCGTACCGCCGGGCACGACGAACGGCCTTGTACAGAGCACGCTGGAGGCGGCGTCCGGTCTGAGCGCAGGGGACGGGTTCAGCCTGGCGCACTGCCCGGAACGCGTGCTACCCGGCGACATCATGCGCGAGATCGCAGAGAACGACCGCATTGTCGGCGCCGGCGACGCACGGGCGCGCGAACAGGCGACGGCGCTGTACCGGTCATTCGTCACCGGCGAGATCTACGAGACAGACTCCCTGACCGCCGAGCTGGCGAAGCTGTCCGAGAACATCTACCGGGACGTGAACATCGCACTTGCGAACGAGCTGGCGATGCTGTGCGAGGAGCTGGGTGCGGACGCCTGGCGCGTGATCGAGCTGGCAAACCGGCACCCGCGCGTCCAGTTACACCAGCCGGGTCCCGGCGTCGGCGGATACTGCATACCGGTGGCGCCGTGGTTTCTCCTGGCAAGCGCAGACTCATCGGCGGGACTCATTCGCGCCGCACGCGAGGTCAACGCTATGCAGCCGGCCCGCGTCGTTGAAGCCGCCCTCGCGGCATGCGGCGATACGGACGCGCCGTGCGTGGCGGTCCTGGGCGTGGCGTACAAGGCCGGCGTCGGCGATCCCCGGATGAGCCCGTCCACCGAAGTGATCGCAAGACTTGAGGCTGCGGGCGCCGATGTTCGCGTCCACGACCCGCTTGTGAACGACTACTCTTCGCCGCTGCTTGCGCTACACGAGGCGCTCGACGGGGCGGACCTGGCGCTGATCCTTGTGGACCACCCGCAGTTCCGCGCTATCGACCCGGAAGAGGTCGCCGGGCTTATGCGCGGGCGGGTCGTTCTGGACGGTCGTAACGCGATCGATTCAGACCTGTGGGAGCGGGCCGGTTTCACGGTGCTACGGACCGGCGTCGGGCGCAGCACCGCCGGGTAGCCCGCGCACGGGTAGCCCCGTCCAGTTCATGCCGCGGGCATGCCCTCTTCAGGCCAACTCCTGGTGAAGCATCCGCGCCACCGGATTGCCGCGGGTGCGGTTGTGGAAGAATCCGATGATCGTCGCCCCCGCGCTGGAAAGGACGTCCGTTGCAGACTCCGCAGAGGAGAGTGTCGTGTGCCGTCCGTCAACGACCAGGACCGTCCCGTCTACGAGAGGCCCGAGACGGGCGGCGTCTGCGGACTCAAGCGCCGCCGCGCCGTCGAAGAGAACCCAGTCGGCACGCTCGCTCAGTCCATGCACCAGCTCGTTCATGCGCTCAGAATCGACCCGCGGCACGACCATGTCCGGGCTGCGGCCGCGCGTGACTATCGAGATGCCAGGCTCGGGGGTTTCGGAGAGGATATCGTCCAGGCTGACGGACGGGTCGTTCAGGTACTCTGACAGGCCGTTACGGTCATCCAGTCCGGGCCAGTTGGCCTCGATAGCGGTGGCGCTGCGCACGTCCGCTGACACGATTACGACCGAAGAACCGTCCTCGGCGAGAGCCAGCGCCATGTTGGAAACGACGGTCGTCTTGCCCTCCCCGGTGTGCGCCGACGTGATGAGGAGCGATCGTCCATGCGGCCCGCGCGGCAGTGCGCCGTTGATACGCGCCTTGGCGGCGCGAAATGGTTCTATTCCCGGCTCAGTCCGGCGCTGGTCACGCACGCTGCCGATGGACGGCAGACCAGTCCTGGCGGAGACCTGCGCCGGCCAGTTGGCCCGGCCATCCGCCCATTCCACGAACAGGGCCGCCAGTAAGCCGATGAAAAGGCCGATGGCCCCAAACATCAACACCACGGATACGACACGGGACGTGCTGGTGACGATGACCGGGGTAACCGGGTCTGATGGGCTCACCACGCGCGATGCGACCTCCGCCCGCTCGACGATCTCCAGGTTGACCCGCAGGTTCCCGAGAACTACAGACGAATACGCGTCGGAAGCGGACAGGGCGTCGGCATAACCGTTCGCCACGGCTATGGCGTCACCAGCCGTGTCCATCGTGCCGGTGACTGTTATGAACTGCGTCCCCGGCTCGACGGTGATCTCGACATGGTCCGGAACTTCCCACGGGGACATTCCCAGGCCGAGTATTTCTACAAGGGACTGCCTGACGGAGAGCGTGGTCAGTGCGTAGCGATAGGTCTGCGTGAGAGCCTGGCTGAGGCGTATAGCCTCTCCTGTCGCGGCCGCATCATCGTCGCCGATCACGGGAATCACGGCGTAAACCGACGAAGCTGTGTAGGTCTCCGGCACCGGAATCGGGACCACGATTTCAGTCGCGGCTTGATCGAGAGGACTGGTGCGCAGAATCTGGGTGATCACAGCGATCACGAGTGCGGCGACGAATATCGCACCGATGATTCTCCACCGCAGGTAGAAAATACCCCATAGCTGGGTCAGGTCGATGCCACGTTCGGTCTCGCTGCGATCCATCACGGCCTCCGTATCGCTATTCCGGTGACCACAGAATCGCGCATACACGCAATCCCAAGCATGGTAGACACACTGATGGTGTATGGGGGCAGGCAACCACGCGCACCAGCGGGCCTGTGTGGTTTCGGCGTTCACCGGCACGGATCTCACCGATAGTCTTGCGAAACTGGCCGCAGAGGTGGCGCTGCCAGCCGATGGGTCCGACCGGGGCCCGGGTATGTCGATAAAGCAAGACCCGGACGGCGATCGTCTGAACCGCTGCCCCAGATGGTGGCGGTTAACGTTCAGCCAGTTGCTTCAGCCAGCGCAGACGCTAAAGGCCGTGCGCACAATCCGGGGCGTCACCACCACCTGTGCGCGAACCGCACCACTCCGCCGAACCGACCGTTTTGTGCGATTTCGTAACGGTCGGCCGCCATCAGCGCCAGACGGCCTGCTGCCCACCAGAACACCACCGTAAGAACAATGAAAGTGAACGGCAGTTCAGGAACGTAAAGGCTCGCCAACGGGTATATCGCCATCGAAACCAGGTATCCGCCAAGCAGGGTGATCAGGAGCGACCTCAACAGAAACGCTTGAACCGGTGGCCCAACTCGTTTGACAAACGACCACAGGGTCAGGAGCGCCAGAATCACACCCAGGAGGATCCCGTTTGGAACCAGGTTCAGCGGAGATATCCAGCCAATCCCGATGTTTCTCAGTTGCGGATAGAGACTGATCCCGGTGACGTTGGCCTTGCCGACATAGGTCCGCAACATGTCCCCCGGCCGGTCCCGCCACAGATCGAAGTAGTAATCGAACATCGCGTCTTCGTAATCCGCGAAGCTGTCGGTCGATCCGGGCCGATACCGCTCACCGATCTCGAATCCCACTGAATCCAACCACTTGATACCCTCGTCCCGCGCCAGTTCGCTGTCCGGCACGGCAAGCCCGAGAACCAGCGCATGAGCGATGGGGTGCCCGGTCAGCCCTTCGCCTTCGCTCGACCCGATCGGGCAAATCGCA
>JADFQR010000145.1 GCA_022561735.1 Chloroflexota bacterium
GCATTGAGAGCGTCTCGCAACGTGCGCTCCAGATCAAAAGAAGTGCAGCACTCTGACTCAGTTGCGGCCGCGGCGGTCAACATTATCTCGAACGGAACGGTGCCGGCCCGGGACCTGAACGTCGTGGTAGTGGGCGCAGGTGAGACCGGAGCGCTGGTAACACGGCTCCTGGCAAAACTCGGTGTGCGACGCATCACGTTAGCCAATCGGACAATCAGCCGTGCCTGCGATGTAGCACGGCGAGTCGGCGCGAATGCGATAGGACTGGACGAACCTGGACCCGCGCTCCGGAACGCGCACGCCGTGATCTCCTGCACCGGGGCGCCAACCCACGTCATAACGGCAAACGATCTTTGCTACGCACAGGCCGATGCACGCGCGCGACCAATAATCGTGATCGACCTGGCGGTCCCGCACGACGTTGAACCGTCTGCCGCTGAGTTGCCCCGTGTTGATCTCTATGACCTCTATCGCATCAGCGACAAGCTCCGGCACGCGGCGCCGGACGGCGCGTTTGCCTGCGACGGCGACACGTACGCCGCTATCCAGGAGCAGGTCATACGTTTCGCTGCCGGGTCCCGGGCGGTGCGGCGTGGCGCCATGATCCAGAGTGTCGTCGCCGCAGCCCGTACCATCCGCGAAGTGGAGACGGAACGGGCGGCGCGCGCCCTGCGGCGTCATGGCGCTGACGTGCAGGACCTGCTCCCGGTACTGGACGCTTTGGCAAACGCGATCGCGAAAAAGTTACTCCACGCCCCGATCACCTACCTCCGCAACATAGAGTCTGACGACTCTGCAGCGTCCGTTTTACGGCTGATCGGTCACGAGTCGCCTGAACCGATCATGAGCGTCGCTGACATATCTGGAAACGAAAAACCGCTTGCCGCCTGACGGCGCAGATCACCAGCGATAACCCATCCAGGACCTCCGTGAAGGAACGAACCAACGCCTGCAAGAGGTCTCTTTACTCAGTCGTGGGCAGCGCATCCGTTATCAACCGGGCCAATGGTCAGGATGGCCCGTACTACTTGTCTTCTCCCGGCAACGTGAAGAAGAACGTAGCGCCCTCGTCCACGGCGGACTCGACCCAGATACGGCCTCCGTGCCGTTCGATGATCCGCCGGACGATCGCAAGGCCCGCTCCGGTCCCCGGGTAGTCCTCTGGCCGGTGAAGACGCTCAAACACCTCGAACGCGCGGTCCGCCTGGGACATATCGAAACCGACCCCGTTATCGCGCACGTAGTAAGCGCACTCGCCGTCGATGTCCATCGACCCCGCCTCGATCGATGGCTCCGGTTTCGATGAAGTGAACTTGTAGGCGTTGCTCAACAGGTTTGTGAAGACGGCGCGTAGCAGGCCACCGTCGGCATCGCACGGTTCCATCTTTTTGAGCGTCCACCGGACTTCCGGATAGCGTTCGGCAAATTCCACCTGTACTGCCTTCACGATCTCCCCCGGATCCAGCCGGTGAATCGCCAACGCCTGGTTGCCGAGGCGAGCAAAATTCAGGAGATCGGTCACCAACTCAGCGCTCTCCCTGGATGAACGCGCTATCAGTTCGACGTATTTCCTGGCCGTATCTGACAGTGCATCTTCGGTGGACTCAAGCAACCGCGTTGCCAGGTGGGCAGACATGACAAGCGGCCCGCGCAGATCGTGCGATACGGTGTAGGAAAACGCCTCCAGTTCTGCGTTGGATTCCTTGAGTTGAGCCGTCCGCTCCTCTACGCGCCGTTCAAGGTTTGCGGTCAACTCGGCGATCTCGTCCTCGGCGTGTTTCCGGTCGGTTATGTCCCGGATAATCCCCGTGTACATCTTCCCGTGTTCCAGTTCGACCTCGGCGACCTCAAGTTCCATGGGAAACGTGGTGCCGTCTTTTCTGAGGCCCACAACCTCACGAAACGTACCGATGATATGCGGAATGCCGGTGCGCAGGTAATGTTCAATGTACCCGTCGTGTTCGCGCTGATAGGAATCACCGGCAAGAACGCTTACATTGCGCCCGATCAGTTCCTCGCGGTTGTATCCAAATATCACCAGGGTCGCGTCGTTCACGGTCTGGATTTCCATTTGATCGTTGGCGGTCACGATACCGACCGCCGCGGTCTCTACAACAGCCCTGGTGCGCGCCTCGTTCTCGGCCAGAGCACGGTGCAGTTCCGAGCTGGCGATGGAACCGGCGATCTGCGCCGCAATCTGCCGGGCTAGCTCAACATGTCGCTTTTTGTAGGCCCGGATTTGTCGTGACTGGATAGCGATGGCGCCGATGAGCTTTCCACTCACCACCATGGGCATGTGAATGGCGGATTTGAGACCCAGTGCGAATCCATCGGGATCTTCGACGGATATCGGGTGTTCGTCGCCTTCCCCTTCGATCAGAATCGGCTGTGGATCATCCCGCATGAAGGCGGCGAGCTTGTAATCGGATGGCCTTTCTTGTCCCGGCTCCCGGCCAGGGACTACAAGGCCGGACGCAGCACGGGTTGTCCACGTGTCTGACTCCCGGTCGTAGGTGGCGACCGAGAACAGGTCGAACGCCATTAGCTCGCGAATGGGTTCCCCGATAAGCTCAAGGGTCGTCTCGATTTCAAGCGAGGAACCCGCCATGCGCCCGATTTCCGCCATGACGGCCCGTTCCCGTGCCAGGCTTTCCGTCTGGGAGAACAGCTCGGCGTTCACCATCGCACCGGACACCTGCGCCGAGACGCGTTCAGCGATCGCCATGTGTTGCCGGGTGTACACACCGGCGGCGTGCGACCGGAAAGACAACAATCCCGTCCAATGTCCATCTCGGACTATCGGCACGGCCAGGGCGGAATGGAACTCCGCAGTCGCGCCTACATGAGCGCCATTGGAGCCGTCAAGGCTCGAATCGACAAGGGCGTTGCTCGTTCCCTTGCCCCACAGTTTTTTCAGATCGGCAAGGTCAAAGTGATCACCCTGCTCAAGCCCTTCCATAGGCGGCCCGTGCGCAAATACGATGACCCCCGTGTCGTCTTCTGAATCCACCGTCGAAATCATGCAATGATCGGAAGGAATCAATTTGGACATGGTCTCAACCATGGACCCGCAGACCAGAGAGAGATCAAGTGACGAGCTCACGATGCGTCCGATCTCCGCTAGCAGCTCCTGGTCTCTCGCCTGCCTCTCGACCTCCGCGTGCAGTTCAGCGTTCACGAAGGCACCCGTGATCTGCCGTGCTACGCGTCCCAGCAACTCCAGGTGGTGTTGCGTTAATCGGCCACGTTCCGCTGACCGGACTGAAAGCGCCCCGATTGCCCGGTTCTCCCATATCAGCGGCACCGTTGCACATGAAATAAGGCCCGCGGCGACCATCGCCTCCTCGTTCGGATCGGCCTTTAAATCCGATTCAAACAACAAACCCTCGACCGGCAACAGTTTGTCACCCGTCTGCCAGTCCGCGATGGCGTGAGAAGTTCCCGGTTCCCATCCGGCCACTTGCTGACCGGCGACGAAGTGTGTCCACAACACCCGCGTTTTACTGTTCAGCCCCATGATCACGAACCGGTCGTACGGGATTAACTGTTTAACGCAGTCCGCAAGCTCGTCGAACGCGGTTCCGAAGTCCAACGATGCACTGGTCAGGCGTCCGATCGCAGAAAGGACCATCTCCTCTTCCGCGCCGAGGGTGGCCGCAGCATGCAGCCGGGAGTTGGCGATCGCGCCCGCAGCCAGGTCCGCAACGCGTTTCAACAGCTCCCCGTGACGCGCCGTATACACGCCGGGCGTTTCGGACTTAAGTGCCAGCGCTCCAACAAGATCATCATTGAAAATCACAGGCGCAGCGACCATAGAGCGCAAGCCGATTTCGAACGCACCTGAACCGAGCATTTCGGCCTTCTCTGGATCATCAGCGTCTCTTATGAGTATTACTTCCCTTTTCGCCATGACCTTCAGGGCGACAGGGGTGTTGCCGGGCCGGAGATCGCCCGCTCCCGCACCGTCAACGTGGACGCCATCAACGAAGACCGTCCTCCACTCGTCAAGTCCAGAGTCATAAAGCGTGACCGACATGCGGGCGTACTGGAAGAGCAGCCTCACAGGCTCAACGAAGCGCGGCCAGAGATCGTGAAGTTCCAGCGTGGTGCCTACGATTCGGCCGATTTCAGCCAACTGTTCCCGTTCCCTGGCCTGCTCCTCAGCGCGTGCGAACAGGTCCGCGTTAACCACCGGTCCGGAGATCTGAGAAGCGATCCTTTCAGCAAGCTGAAGATCCATTTCGGAGTAGGCGTTCGGGGTTTTGGAGGACAGGTGTAAAACGCCTATCACCTTTCCCTGGTGCATGAGCGGCATGGCGATCACAGATCGAACCGCCATGGTTTCCGCCAGTGGCGCGTGTCCGGGATAGCGGCGGACAAGTTCGTCCGTGGAATCGCTCAATATGAGCAACCCGGTCTTGGATTTCACCAGATGTTCGGCAATGGTGCCCTCGATCGGGATGGTCGTCCCCGGTTCCCACCCGGATACCTGGAGTCC
>JADFQR010000146.1 GCA_022561735.1 Chloroflexota bacterium
GAGGGATCGTCGGTGGTTGTGGGGGCGCAGGACGTGAGCCCCAACCCCCCGGGAGCGCACACGGGCGAGTTATCGGCGGGCATGCTCGCCGGGTTGTGTACATTTGTGATCGTCGGCCACTCGGAGCGGCGGGCGATGTACTGCGAAGACGACGCGTCCACCGCGCAGAAGACAAAGGCGGCGCTTGCCGCCGGTCTGCGCCCGATTGTGTGCGTCGGCGAGGCGCTTGAGATCCGGGAGAACGGGGAGGCGGAGTCGTTCGTGACATCCCAGGTTGGGGGTTGCCTGGCGGGTATATCCGATATTTCACAGGTCGCGATCGCATATGAGCCGGTCTGGGCGATAGGCACCGGTCGCGCAGCGTCGCCGGAGGTGGCGCAGGAGATGGCGGCGGTGATCCGTCGCGCTGTATCCAACCTGTACTCCGAAGCGGTTGCCGAGCAGTTGCCGGTCCTGTACGGCGGCAGCGTTAACGCCGGGAACGCGGCTGCGTTTGCCGCCGCCCCGGACGTTGACGGGGCGCTGGTCGGTGGGGCGAGCCTCGACGGGGCCGAGTTCACGAAGATCGTTGAGGCGGTGGCGGCGTCCGGGTAACGGACTGACCGCCTGCAGACATCGATGCCGGGTTTGAGCATGTCAGCCAGAAAGCCCCGGCTCGTCGCGCTGGTCGGACCCACGGCATCCGGCAAGACGGCGCTGGCCATTCACCTGGCGCAGGCGTTCAACGGCGAGATTATCAACTCCGACTCCCGCCTTTTCTATCGGGGGTTCAACATCGGTACCGCCATGCCGTCGGCCGAAGAGCTTGCGGCGGTCCCTCACCACCTGGTGGGTTTTCTTGATGCTCCCGTGTCAGAAAGTTCCGGGGACAATTTCGGACTCGCCGACTACCTGGACGCGGCGAAAGAGGCTGTCGGGAAAATAATCGCCGGGCAGCGTCTTCCAGTGCTTGCCGGCGGGGCAGGGCAGTACGTGTGGGGCCTGCTTGAGGGTTGGAACGTTCCGAGGGTGCCGCCGGACCCTGCGCTCCGCGCAGAGCTTCAACTTGAGGCGGAGGAAAAAGGGAGCGAGGTGGTGTTGGCCCGTTTGGAGAAACTCGACCCGGAGGCCGCGGAACGGGTCGATGGGCGGAATGTGCGCAGGGTGATCCGGGCCATCGAGGTTGCGCTGGCGGGTAAGAACACGGGACCCCGTCGATCAGACGAGCCGCCTTACGACGCCCTCGTGATCGGTTTGCGGGTGCCCCGGGAGCAGCTCTACGCGCGAATCGACGCCCGGATAGACGGCATGCTGGCAAGCGGTTGGGTGGACGAGGTGCGGGGGATAGTGGAGCGCGGGGTGCCGCGGAGCGCGCCGCCGATGACCAGCATCGGCTACCGGGAGATTGCCGGTTACCTTGCCGGGGAAAGAACTTATGACGACGCTATTCAGGCCGCACGTCGTGCGACACGCGGCCTGGTGCGTCACCAGGACAACTGGTTTTCGGCCGGCGATAGACGTATCAACTGGCTGGACGCGACCGACCCGGAGAGGATCGCGACGGCGGCGACTATGCTGGTGTCTGAGTGGCTGGCTGAAGCCGAGCCGGGTTAAGATTTATGCTAACTATAACACCAAATATATATTCACCAACTGGCCGGAACGTCTTTAGAATGTCAGGCCGGAACATGATCGTCCCGGGCTGACCAGCCCGGCCATTAACAGAGGAAAGGGACCATCGTTGGCGCTGCCATTTGTGAAGCTGCACGGTGCCGGGAACGACTACATCGCCATCGACGGCCGAGGGATCGACCGTGACTGGGGCGCGCTATCGGTTGCGATGAGCCGGCTCAATTTCGGGGTTGGTTCGGACGGGATAACGCTCGTGCAGGATTCGGACGTGGCGCAGGTCCGCATGCGTATCTACAACCCGGACGGTTCCGAGGCCGAGATGAGCGGGAACGGTATTCGTTTGTTTGCGAAGTTCGTGATCGACCGCAAGATAGCGCTGCCCGGCCCGGATGGGTTGATCGTTGAGACCGGCGGCGGGATTCGGACGGTCGTTCCCACCATGGACGGCGATCTGATGGTGGCTGCGCGTGTCGCCATGGGAGAGCCGGTGTTTACGCCGTCGGAAATCCCGGTGGACGCGGCCGCGATGGGCAACCCGGACCGCGTGCTCGATTACGAGATAGAGGCCGGAGGGCGGCGATTGAAGGTCACCTGCCTGTCGGTCGGCAATCCGCACGCCGTGGTGTTTCCAGAAGAGGACGTGGACGACTTCCCGTTGCTGGAGATCGGCCCGTACGTTGAGAGCCACCCGTTGTTTCCGAACCGGATCAACTTTGAGATCGCCAACGTCGTGGACAGGGGCACGCTGAAGGTGCGTATCTTCGAGCGCGGGGCGGGTGAGACGCTCTCTTCGGGGACGGGTACCACGGCCACGGCCGTGGCTGCAAAGCTCCACGGTTTCACCGATGACACTGTACGCGTGCAGGCCCCGGGCGGGGAGCTGCGCATTACCTGGCCCGGTGAGGGCGAGATCCACCTTGAAGGGCCTGCGGTAGAGGTGTTCGAGGGGGTCTGGCCGGATTAACGAGCCTTTGCGGGCCGTTCTAAGGAATGACAGCACCGCCATCACGCGCTCGACGTAAGCCTGAATAATCGCGTCAAGCCGCCTACAATCTTTGCCTTGCCGGGTAGCCCGGCGTTCCGGTTGAGTCCGGTCAAACCCGTTAATTCCCGATAGTTCCAGGAAAAGCCATGCACATCGCCGACCGCGTCACCCGGTTGCCCGAGTACCCGTTCGTCACGATCTCACGCACGATCGCCGCGAAGCGGGCGCAGGGGATTGACGTGATCTCCTTTGGGATCGGCGACCCGGACCGCGAAACGCCGGGGTTCATCCTCGATGCGCTGGACCGCGGAACACGGAGGGGCGCCAACCATCGATACCCGGAATCAGAGGGGTTGCCGGAGTTCCGTAAGGCGGTGACCGACTGGTACGGGCGTCGATTCGGCATCACGCTCAATCCCGAGACCGAGGCGATCAGCCTGATCGGAGCGAAGGAGGGCATCGGGCATGCCGCCCTGGCGTTCCTGAATCCCGGTGACATGGCGATCATGCCTGACCCGGCTTACCCGGTGTACGACGTAGGGACAATCTTTGCCGGCGGCGTCAGCTACAAGGTCCCGATGCGCGAGGAGTCCGGCTGGCTGGTCGAGCTGGACGATATCCCGGTGGAGGTGGCCGATAAAGCGAAGATCCTGTGGCTCAACTACCCGAATAACCCGACGGGCGGCGTCGCTTCACTGGAGTACTTCCAGCAGGTTGTGGAGTTCGCCAAAGCGCACGACCTGATCGTGCTGCACGACAACTGCTATTCCGAGGTTACGTACGACGGATATCAAGCGCCCAGTTTCCTGGAGGCGGACGGGGCGATGGATGTTGGCATGGAGTTTCACTCGTTCTCCAAGACGTTCAACATGACCGGGTGGCGCGTCGGTGCGGCTGTCGGCAATGCTGACCTCGTTGAAGCGTTGCGTGTGATCAAGTCAAACCTGGACTCGGGCGTGCCGCAGGCCGTACAGGAGATGGCGATCGAGGCGTTGAACAACCACGGTGACTGGGTGGTTGAGAACAACATGGGGTATAAACGGCGGCGGGACCGCGTGGTTGAGGCGTTGCGGTCGATCGGGCTGGCGGTTGTGCCGCCGCAGGCAGGGCTGTACGTGTGGACGCGTGTTCCAGAGGGTTACACGTCTGAGCAGTTCGCCAACGCGCTGCTTGAGGAGCGTGACATCGTCGTGACACCGGGCGGATCGTACGGCGCACACGGTGAGGGATATATCCGGTTATCGCTTACCCTTAGCGATGACAGGGTTGACGAAGGGCTGTCCCGTCTCAGGGACTGGAAGATCCCACCGCCGCCCGCCGGTTAAAGCGCTGGCGGATCGCCAGAACATCGCAAGAAAACATCGCAAGAAAACCCGGAGAAGCCGCCACAACTTGGCCAAGGCCTCAAGAATCAAGACCTCACGGCGCCAGGAGCGAGTCTTCGTGGTGGGCGCACAGGTGCGCAAAGCGAAGTCGCTATGGCCGATTGAAGACTCACTTGACGAGCTGGCAGCGCTCGCGGAAGCCGCCGGAGCGGAGGTCGTGGGGCGGATGTCCCAGATGCTGCAGAAGTACTCGTCGCTATATGTCGGCAAGGGGAAGCTGGATGACCTGCGGCTGGAGATTGGTGAGAGCCGGGCTGACACGGTTGTCTTCGACGACGAACTAAAGCCGGCCCAGCAGCTTCGCCTTGAGGAAGCCCTGAAGGTCAAGGTTATCGACCGCAGCACGCTCATCCTGGACGTGTTTGCCCGTCGCGCCCGAACGGCTGAGGGGAAGTTGCAGATCGAGCTGGCGCAGAGCGAGTACCTGCTCCCGCGCCTCGCCGGGCAATGGTCCCACCTGGAACGGCTCGGCGGCGGGATCGGGACCCGGGGTCCCGGTGAGAC
>JADFQR010000147.1 GCA_022561735.1 Chloroflexota bacterium
GATCGAAGCCTTCCTGAGACTTTACCCGGGCGATCAGGCGGTCCAGTCCGCTGGCAAATCCGATGCCGGGCGTTGGCTGCCCGCCGATCTCCTCGATCAGCCCATCGTAGCGACCGCCGCCGAGCAGGGTGCTCTGCCCCGCGGCGTTCAGCGGCTCGATCTCAAACACGGTCCGCGTGTAGTAATCGAGCCCGCGCACGAGCCGGTGATCGACGTAGTAGTCAAGGTCCGGGTATGTGTCTTTGAGGCCGTCCAGGAGGGCAAGGACAAGGCGCCAGTGCTCTCCGCAAGCGTCGCACAGATAGTCGGTCGAACCCGGAGCGGCAGCCGCTATCGACTGGCACCCTGTTTTTTTGCAATCCAGTAGTCGCAGCGGCGCGCGCTCAAGACGTTTTCGGTCGTCTTCGCAGATCTCTTCGATGTGATTCCCGTAGTAGTCGCGCAGCGCGTCCAGGTAGGCCGGACGACACTCGGAATCTCCGATGCTGTTTATCCGAAGCCGTACGCCGGTGATGTTCAACGCCTGTACGAACGACCACCCGAGCTCTATCACCTCAACATCCACGTACGGCGATCCGTCTCCGATCGCCTCGATGCCGAACTGGTTGAACTGCCGGAACCTGCCCGCCTGCGGCCTCTCGTACCGGAAGAAGTTCGCCACGTAGTACATGCGCACGGGCTGCGGTTGATTGTGCAGACCATGCTCGATGTAGGCCCGGCACACCCCCGCTGTTCCTTCCGGCCGCAAGGTCAGGGAGCCCCCGCCATGATCCTCGAAGGTGTACATCTCCTTCTGGACGATATCGGTCGCGTCCCCCACACCACGCTCAAACAGGTCGGTCGACTCAAAGACCGGGGTATCGATGCGGCCGTAACCGAATCGAGAAGCGATTTCTGCCGCCGTGCGCGTGGCAAACGACCAGTACGGCTGGTCGTCCGGGAGTATGTCGTACGTGCCGCGGGGCGCGCGGAAGGAAGGCATCAGGCCCGCTCCTAATTCAGCCGCCTGCCGGGTTCAATTCGGCACGGACGGCGGAGATAGCTGTGACCGGTGTTTACGCCGGGCTTGTGGCCCCATCGTTATAAGAATCGATAGGTCTACGAGCCCAGCCCCGCATGCTGGAAGATCTTGCCTTCAGTCTTGATGGACGGGGCGATGATCATCTCCGCATCATGCATCTCCCGCACCGTGGAAGCGCCGACCATGCCCATCGATATCTCAAGCGCGCCGACCAGGTTCTGCGTGCCATCGGTCAGCGATGACGGCCCCAGCAGTATCTGTTCCAGGCTGGCCTTCGTGCCGACCTCGATGCGCGTGCCCCTCGGGAGGGAGGCGTGCGGGGTGGCCATGCCCCAGTTGAAGCCCAGCCCCGGGGCTTCCTTCGCCTGGGCGAAGGGCGTGCCGATCATGACGGCGTCCGCTCCGGCGGCTATCGACTTGCAGACATCGCCGCCCGTCCTGATGCCGCCGTCGGTAATGATCGGGACGTAGCGTCCGGTGTCCTCAAAATACTGGTCCCGGGCGAATGCCGTCTGGATGGTCGCTGTGACCTGCGGGACGCCGATGCCGAGAACCTCCCGGCTGGTACAGGCCGCGCCGGGTCCGACCCCCACGAGGATGCCGGAAACGCCCTGCTCCATTAGCTGGCGGGTCACCTCCGGGCTGACGGTGTTGCCGACCAGCACCGGGAGTCCAATGCTCTCGACAAGTTCGGAGAAAATCAGGCCGCGCAGGCTCTTTGAAATATGTTTGACCGTCGTAACGGTTGACTGGACGACGAGGATTTCTGCGCCGGCTTCTTTGACCATCGGGGCCAGTCGTTTGGTGTTGGCCGGGATAACAGAAACGGCGCACGTAGCGCCGCTTGCCTTGATCTCCTCAACCCGACGACATATCAGGTCATCCTGCACGGGCTGGCTGTAGACCTTCTGCAGGAAGGCGGTGGCCTCCTCACGAGGTTTACTTGCGATGTCCGAGTAGATCTCCTCGGTGTCAGCGTACCGGGTTTGCAGGCCGTCCAGGTTCAGGACCGCCAGCCCGCCGAGCCGGTGCAACTCTGCCGCGAACGCCGGGTTGACGACGGCATCCATCGCCGACGCCAGGAAGGGTATCTTGAACTCGTGCCCGTCAAGTGTGAACGCCGTGTTCACACCCTCCGGATTGACCGTTATCTCGCCGGGAGCGATTGCGACGTCATCAAAGCCGTAAGCACGCTTGAGTTCCTTGAGCTGGGCCAACGTGGACAGTACCCCCAAAAACGGTATCAGCGATGATGTCGGTTCACCCATTCCGTCCCGGTAGCGTCTCTGGCCCCGGAACATCCCCGGGATCAGAGACCGGAATACGTTCAGCGTCGAACCTGAAAATCGGGCCGGATTACGAATTTCGACGCGTCATACGAAAATAGGTATTCGGCCGAGTATACGACCGCGTCAGGGTATCCGGAAGCGGGTATCGAGAGCCCGGCTAATCTTCGTGTGATCGGGCGTGTGACCGGGCGTGTGACCGGGCGCCGGTCAGCGCCGTGACGCGTCCGGTTCACATATCTCGATTCCGTTCGTGCTAACCTCGTGTTACACCGCTAACTCCATACACTCCCGGGGCGGAGAGCGCCGGGCGCGGAGAGGTGAGTGACGGGCTGATAACGCGGAGAAATCCGGCCGACGGCATGCGATACGAGAAGCAGCCGTACGGCGCCACGGAGATCGACGACGGAATCCCCGGCCAGCGGCTTTAGCCGCCCGCTCACACGCGTCCCGACGAATATCGATGCGTCACGAGCCAGAGCGATTGTCAGTTGCGATCTTCAAGCACATCACCGGCAGCCACGCCTGATGACACCGCGTCCCCGGTAAAAAATCAGGGCCGGGGCCAGATCACCGATGTCCCGGGCATATCGGTCGGCCACCACACCGATCTTGAGCACGCCACCGGTTGCACGGCCGTGCTGGTCGATCACCCGGCCGTCGGCGGAATGGACGTTCGCGGGGCCGCTCCGGGCAGCCGGGACACCGGATTCCTGCATCCGCTGGCCACGATCGAACACTGCCACGGGATCATGCTCGCCGGAGGCAGCGCCTTTGGACTGGAAGCGGCAACAGGTGTGCTCCGATACCTGGAGGAGCAGGGGCGAGGAATGAAGTTTGGGCGGGCCGTCATCCCCCTTGTTCCCTCGGCGATCATCTTCGATCTCGGGTTGATCACCCATCTTGTTCGGCCGACCGCTGAAGACGGTTACTCCGCCGCAAAATGCGCCGGGCCGGAGTTCAGACTTGGCACGGTGGGCGCCGGGACCGGGGCGACCATCGGCAAGCTACGTGGCATGGATCGCGCCGTGAAAGGCGGGGTCGGCACGGCGTCCGTGTCGCTCGGTGACGGTATTTTCGTCGGGGCGCTGGTCGTGACGAACGCGGTCGGCAGCGTGATCGACCCTGACACGGGAGCCGTCATCGCGGGGCCGCGGACCGGCCCGGAATCAGGGGAGACTGGCGAAACCCGCGGTTTCGAAAATACCCTGGATGTTCTCATCGACAACCCGCCCCACATGCGCGACCTGCTCGGGGTACGCAACACCGCCAACACGGTCATCGGCGTCGTGGCGACCAATGCCGGGCTGGACAAAAAAGCCGCCAACAGGCTTGCCGGGGCGGGACAGGATGCGATCACGATGACCGTCAGGCCCGCGCACATGGCAGGAGACGGTGACACGATCTTTGCTCTCGCAACGGGAGCGCACCCCGGCGTGTCCGGTGAAACGGCCATCGCCGGCATCGAGGACCGTTTGAGGGCGGCCGCTATGCGCGCCATGGTGGCCGCCATACTCTCTTCCGTCGAGAACGCCACGGGTCTGGGCGGGGTCCCGTCAGCGGCCGAACACATGGCCCGGACCTCCGGGCGACCTGATAGCGAAAGGGCGGACCGTGGCTAGCGACAACACCGTGAGGCTGGACATGGACACGCCGATCGGATTCGTCGGCGCGGGCCGGCTCGGCACGAGCCTTGCCGCGGCGCTGCACGCCGGCGGCTTCCGGGTTGTAGCGGTCACTTCTCGAAGTACGTCGTCATCGGAGGCGTTCGCAGAGCGCGTCCCGGGATGCGCCCCGGTTGCGAAACCGCAGGATGTCGCCGATATCGCCGGGGCGGTATTCATCACGACCCCGGACGCCGATATCGAAGTGACCTGTGACGGAATCTCGTGGCGGAACGAACAGGCCGCGATCCACTGCTCCGGGGTCCTGCCCCTGAGCAAACTCGCGTCAGCGCACGAATCAGGGGCGCGGACCGGCGGCCTGCATCTTCTCCAGACCTTCCCGAATCGCGACAGCGCCGATCTAATCACCGGGGCGTCGGCCGCGGTCGGTTCGGATGACCCGGCCTTACTGGACTGGCTGCAGAAGACCGCCTACGCGATCGGAGCAAAGCCGTTCACGATCCATGACGAGAACCGCGCCGCCTATCACGCCTCGGCGGTAATGGCGTGCGG
>JADFQR010000148.1 GCA_022561735.1 Chloroflexota bacterium
GCGCGGTTGATCGCCTCCTCCTCCACCCACGGCGGCGCCACGTCCGGGAAATCGGTTGGCTTGACCCTGCCCTCATCCCGGAAACGCTTCTCCAGGTAGTCGATCACGTCGCCGTTTTCGCAGTGGAGCTGCATAACGCCGCCGTTGCCGCCGATCAGTTCCATCGCCTGGATGATGAACTCATCGTCCACCATCGTGCGCGGCCGGCGGCTCTTGTAGGTCATGAACGCCTTGAACGATCGCACGCCCATCCCTATGGCGCGCGGAATCCCTTCCAGGATGTACGGGTCAGCGCCAAGCATCATGTGGAACGCCATGTCGATCACCGACCGGTCGTCGACCTCTTCACGATGCCGGTCGATGGCGTCCGGCAGGGATTCGTGTCCATCGTGGTCCGGATTACCGAACGGGATAATCGTGGTCAACCCGGACTTTGCCGCCATCCGCCCTGCGAGCTCGTAGTCCTCCCAGCCGCGGAAATGATTGTGGCAGTCGATCGGACCCGGAAGAACGTACCTGCCCGAGGCGTCGATCTCTCGCTCCGCAGCGGGCATGGATTCGGGCGACCCTATCGCGGCGATACGGCCGTCCTTTATGGCGATAGACGCCTCCACCTCCGCGGTGGCGGTGACCACAAGCCCGCCCGAAATAATCGTATCCACTGTCTTCTCTGCCACTGTTCGATATCTCCTCGCGGAATAATGATGTGCTTTTGCGTTGTGTTTAGATAACTGTTAATCGGGCGGTGGCCCGAACGGGATGTTCCTCATGAAGTGGACCCACTGCGTCCGGGAGATCTCCGCCCGGCGTTCCCTGAGCTCCTGGCTACGTTCCCAGACATCGTCCGGCATATCCTCCGGCTGCCCGGTCCACACGCGGGTCGCCTCCCAGTGCGCCGCAGAGCGATACCCTGTGAGCAGCACCACCTCCAGCGGTGACGGGCCGCCGATCTCGGCAAACAGCCCGAGGACCCGGGCGTCCTGGAGCTCTATGCGCGGCCAGACCCCGTTCTCAGAATCGTGCACCAGCTCCGCCAGGTCACCGGCGTCAATGTGAAACCGGCGGTATCCGTAGTAGTCACGCCGGTCCTCATCAGGCGTGACCAGGAGCGGGCGTTCGGCGACCGGGCGCAACAGCCGGAGGGTCTCAGATTCCACGAGCGGCGAACTCTCGTACACCCCGGTTGCTGACTCCCAGGCTGCCACGTTCTCAAAGGCGGTGATGCGTATAACTTCCGTTTCCGGCGCGCCGATCAGCGAGCCGAGCACGCACAGCACGTCGCCACCGGGCTGGTGCAATCCTGCGTAATCACCCGTGCGAACCTGTTCCATGAACACCGGCAAATCACCGTGCCGCAGGATCGTCCGGCGTTCTTCGTATACGAGATCCAGCGGCATCGCCTACGTCCTCGCCCGGCCGCGCTTGAGCGACCGTCCCGCCAGCGCTCCGGTATTTTCGCCTTCGTCGATCACGATCTTTCCGTTCACAATCACGTACGGGATGCCTTCCGGGTACACCTTCGGGTTGGCCTTTGTCGCCCGGGTCTTCACGTTCTCGGCGTGGAAGATCACGATATCCGCCCGGAATCCGTCGCGAAGGATGCCGCGGTCCGGGATGCCCAATCTCTGTGCCGGGAACGATGTCATCTTCCTGATCGCCTCGGGCAGGCGCAGGTTCTTTTCTGCTCTTACGAACTCGGCGAGAACCAGCGGGAAACAGCCATACGTCCGCGGGCTTGGATGGTCTCCAAACAGGAGCGCGTCGCTTCCAATCATTCCGTACGGATGGGACACGAACTCGGAGAGCGTGTGGGCGTTGGTGCCAAGCGCCACTGTTGATATGCCCAGGTTCTCTTCGATCAGCAGGTCCAGCAGCGCCTCGACAGGCTCCTGGCCCCGCATCGCGGCGATCTCGGTTACCGAATGGCCGTCGTACCGGGCGTTTTGCGGCTGTTTGAAGTTTGTCAGCCAGTTCTCGCTGAGATTTCGCCAGCTTGAACCGCCGTCCGACATCTCCGAGATGATTCGTTCACGGTCTGCGCCATCGGTGAGCGCACGCTTGAGCCGCGCTACGCCGCCGTCCATCGTCCACTGCGGCAGGGCTATCGTTACGCGCGTCCCGGAGTACGGGTAGGTGTAGCAGTCAAAAGTGACGTCCATGCCCTCATCGCGCGCGTCTTCCACCAGGCCCAGGTAGTCGAGGTGGCTGCCGTCTCCCTGCGCGCCCTGTCGATAGTGCGTCAGGTGTACCGGAATCCCGCTGCCCCGGCCAATGTCCAGCGCCTCCTCCCAGGGAGCCAGCAGTCCCTTTGAGCGGAGCGATGCCCGTGTGTGGGTGTGGTAGAACCCGCCCAGCCTCGCCGCCTCAGCGCACAGCTCGATCAGCTCATCGGTTGATGCGTAGGAGCCGGGCGGGTAGTCGAGTCCTGTCGACAGCCCCCACGCGCCCTCCTCCATCGTCTCCCGCACGGCGGCCCGCATATTGGCCATCTCGTCCCGGGTCGCCGGCCTGTCCTCCCAGCCAACGCCCCAGATGCGCACCGGCGAGTTGCCGAGGATGTAGCAGATATTGACCGCGACGCGCTCGTGAAACTTGACCAGGAACTCGGTCAGGGTCAGCCAGTCAGCCGGTTCCGGCGGATATCCGTTCAGGCCGGAATCAAGCTCGATGAACTGCCGGAGCTCGTCATGTGTGTGGAAGGGGGTCCACGAGTTGCCGTCGATCCCGATCAACTCCGTAGTCACGCCCTGCCGGATCTTGGGATCGTGGTGGGGTTCACCCAGGATGGTGAGTCCAGCGTGTGAATGGACGTCGATAAACCCGGGGGATACCACGTGGTCCGTGGCGTCTATCGTCCGGCGGGCGTCGATCTGGTCATGATCGCCGCGGTGGATAGAGATCGTGTCGCCCTCGACGAGCACCGTTGCGTAAAACCCCGGGCTACCCGTGCCATCGACCACCTGGCCGCCCACGATCTTGATATCAACCATTAGTCCCGTTCCCTTCCGGCGACGACCGAAGGCGGCCGTTCGCGATGCGGGTCACATTATGGCTTTCTCCCGGGTTCCGGGTAAGTTGCGCACAGGCCGGCGCCGCAGGGACCGGAGAACCGTCGCAGCGGTGACATACAGCGACCACGCCATCTGCACCCCGTGATAGCTCGGGGCGTGAGGGCATTGTTCCACCGACGCCCATGTACGTGCGCACGCCGATGCGCGAGCGAGTGGTCGAAACGAATATCGGTGACAGCACCACACGGTCGATGCCGAACCCGGCTGAAACTACCGGACACGTGTCCGCAGGCCAACGCCGTAACGGGTTGTCAACGACCTTAGAACCAGCCACAGGGACCGGATCGTCAGCGGGAGATGAGATGGCACGAATCCTCGTCGTGGACGACGAAGAAGATATCCGAGACGCGCTCACGGAGATCCTTGAAAACGAGGGTCATGACGTGTTTGAAGCGGAAAATGGGGCGGAAGTTATGGCCATGACCGTCTCCGCCCGGATAGACCTGATCCTCCTGGACATGGCCATGCCTGAAATGAACGGTTTCGCGGTCATGAAACTGCTGAACGCTGACCCGAAGACCGCAACCATCCCCGTGATAGTGGTCACAGGGCTGGGACGGCCCGATCACCTCGACGACGCGCGGCGCCTCGGCACCATTGACTACATCAACAAGCCGTGGGCCGACAACGAAGTGGAGATGCGGGTGGACTGGGCGCTAAACCGGAAAAAAGACACCAGGGATGCGGTTTGAAATTCGCATCCGTAGCCGTCCCGGTCTCGGATCGGGACACCTCATCCGCAGATTGGGTGCAATCCCCGATGCGGTGGTATTAACGGATCGGTGACGATGAATCACGTTGAGGCGTGGAACGGGCACGTCGACGCGGTTCGGGTATCCCGCCGTCAGCAACCCAAACGGGATCCGGGAAGGAATCAATGGCACGCATCCTGGTAGTCGACGATAGCGAGGACGTTCGCCTCGCCTTGATGACACTTCTGGAAGATGTCGGTCACGACATTCTTGAAGCCGAAGACGGCTCGGAGGTCATGGCAATGGTCCTCTCCGGCAGCCCGGAACTCATCCTTCTTGACGTGGCGATGCCACGGGTGGACGGATTCGAGGCGCTGAAGCGACTGAAGGCGGACCCCGCCACGAGCGATGTCCCGGTCATCATGGTGACCGCCAAGGGACGGCCTGAAGATTTGGCGATGGCGCGCAACCTGGGCGCCCGTGACTACATCAATAAGCCCTGGGCTGAGGGAGAGGTTGAAATGCGAGTGGACTGGGCGCTCTCGGCACGCGCTCGCGCATAGCTCTTCTTCCAACCGATATTGATCTGATCGCCCGCCTCTCACGGCGGGCGATTCGCGTCAGGGCGCATATCAGCCTCCGTGACATTTTCTTCGTTCACCGGAAGCCGGGCGTTCATGGGAGGCCGGGTTCCC
>JADFQR010000149.1 GCA_022561735.1 Chloroflexota bacterium
ACGCCGCTATCGGTGTTCATCGGAGTGAAAGGCCTCACAAATGCTGGAACGCTTCTTCGTCCCTGAAGAGGACCGGGTTTACGTGGACCAGCAGAAGATGCGCACGGCGACCGAGGCCATTTTCCGCAAGATGGGTCTGACCGAGGATGATGCGGTGTTGTCAGCAGATGTCCTGATGCTCTCGGACCTGCGCGGCTGCGAGAGCCACGGCGTCTCCAACATGCTTTCCCACTACATAGAGCAGTACGCCGCGGGCAACATAAACCCCCGGCCCAACGTCCGCGTCATCCGGGAAAGCGACACCACCGCCACGCTGGACTGCGACACCGGACTCGGACTCCACGTCGCGCCGATGGCGATGGAGATGGCCATCGAGAAAGCTGACCGGCACGGCATGGCAACCGTGGTCATGAAGAACGGCCGCCACCTCGGCATGCTCGCCTACCACGCGATGCTCCCGCTCAAGCACGACATGATCGGCGTCTGCATGACCGCCGGTAACCCGATGTCGATGGTCCCCACCTTCGGCGCAGAGCGACGCTTCTCGACCAACCCCTGGGCGTGGGCGGCGCCGTCCAACAACCAGCCCCCGTTCGTGATGGACTTCGCGACCACGCAGGTCGCCGGAAATAAGCTTCGGCTCGCGGCCCGTGTGGGCGCGCCGATGGCCCCGGGCTGGATCACGAAGCCCGACGGCACTCCGATCATGGAAGAAACGCCGCTCCCGGAGAACCGGGATGACTACCACATGCTGCCCTTCGGCGGCACCCGCGAACAGGGCTCGCACAAGGGCTACGGGTTCGCAGCCGTATGCGAAATCCTGTGCGACGTCCTGTCCGGCCAGGGCGCCGGATTCCTCATGCCGCAATCGCCCCCCGGGGTCATGGGCCACTTTGTGCAGGTCTACAAAGTCGATGCGTTCACCGACGTCGATAAGTTCAAGTCAGACATGGACGACTTCCTGGAAGGGCTGGCGAACACGAAACCGGCGCCCGGTCATGATCGCGTCATTTACCCGGGATTGCCGGAGGCCGAAGAGACCGAGATCAGGATGCGCGACGGCATCCCTTATCACCGGTCGGTAATCGACTGGTTCCACTCGATCTCAAACGAACTGGATCTCGGGCTGGATCTGCCCTAAGGGCAGAGGCCAGAAGACACCCCCGGGCAATCCATCGCCCGTCCTGAGGCTCTCGAAGGTGGAAGAAAGCGTCCGGTCTATGCCCTTCCCGCCGGGACAGGGGAGGTTTGAGAAGGCTTTTATCCCAGGTAACGAGCCTCCAGCGGCGTCTCTTTGTAGTGGTCTCCGACGCGCTCGACGCGGTAGGCACGCGCGTCCGGGTCCTGCGTAACGATCTCGTGCAACTCGTCGCCGATGTAGTGGAGCGCGCAGCCGTCATCGGTCGCTATCCCGGGTGAAACCGTGCCGTCGCTGATCAACTTGCGATATGTGGACGGCCGGTCCGGGTGTGCGCTGTAGTGTGTGGAGTTGCTGCCCTTGAGCAGCCCCGTGCATCTCAAAGCGGTCAGGCCGCCGGGAATCGAGTCCGTGATGCAGTCATCGAACCAGCAGATCGACCCCGCACTGGTGCCGGATAGCACGATCCCCGCCTCCCACGCCTCGCGCATGATCTCGCCCAACCCCCATTCGTTCCAGAGCGCCATCAGGTTTTTGGTGTTGCCGCCGCCGACGTAGATGATGTCGTGCTTGAGTACATAGGACCGGATGTCCGCCTGTGGGGGTGAGTACAGGCTCAGGTGGGAGGTCTCGCAGTCATGCCGGCCGAAATCCTGGTAGAACGTCGCGAGGTTGTGTGCAGCGTCTCCCGTGGCCGTTCCCACGTAGCAAACCTTTGGGCGATCCTTGTCCGGCAGCGTGAGCAGATGTTCCCGCAGCAGCGGGCGTTTCCATTGCGGCGGGAAGAAGTCACCGCCGATGCCAAAAATCTGTTTATCCAATTTCGCCGCTCCTCGGTTCAAGCCGGATCAGCCGGTAATCACCCGATGGTTCCAGAAGTCCGGATCAGACTTCAGCGTACCGGAAGCAATCGGTGACATGGTCATTGACCATGCCTGTCGCCTGCATGAATGCGTAGATCGTAGTCGGGCCGACGAACCGGAATCCTCGTTTCCGCAGGGCCTTGCTCATCGACTCCGATACATCGGTGGTGGCCGGGATTTCACCGAGCGTTATCCGGGCGTTGCGCGCTGGCTCGCCGCCCGCCAGTTCCCACAGGTAGGCGTCAAGGCTCCCGAACTCTTTCTGGATGGCGAGCGCCGTGCCTGCGTTGCCGATCGTCGCCTCAATCTTCCCGCGGTGGCGCACGATTCCTGCGTCTCCCATCAGGCGCTCGACATCTGATTCGCCGTAACCTGCGACCGTAGAGATGTCAAAGTCCGCAAACGCCCGGCGATATCCGACGCGTTTGTTGAGGATCGTTTGCCAGCTCAACCCGGCCTGCGATCCCTCCAGGATTAGCATTTCGAACAGGTGGCGGTCGTCGTGTGACGGTACGCCCCATTCCGTGTCGTGGTATTCGCCCATCAGGTCGTTACCGGCAGCCCATTCACAGCGAGAAGTCATTTAGTGCCGTCCATTGGTCAAAACCGCTCAAGTCTCTACTGGCTCGTGATATTAGCCGGACTGGTCGGATTGGTGGCTATCGCTTGCGCATCGAACGCGGAGCGTGAAACGGGTGGGCCGACACCGCGTGCGATGCCAACGGCGACAATCCCGGCTCCGACTTCGACGCCGGCCCCTGCCGCAAACCCGGAGGCGACGCCGATCTCCGGCGCACGCACGGAATCGACAGCCACGCCGGCCGCGTCGGCCAGTGCAACCCCGCCGGTCGCTACCCCGGAACCGCCCCCGGCGACGGTCACCGCAATGCCAACTCCCCCGGCCACGTCCGTACCCGTCCTTACTGGAAAAGCTGCCGAGTTAGCCCGCATTAACGAACTCGTATCGGGAATCAGGGAGCTGTCCTCGGACGGGGAACCGAACGTCGCGCTGGTCGATAGGGACCGTATCGCTGCGGAACTTGCGGAGGAACTTGATGACCCTGATGTGCTGATTGAGATAGCGAACCTTGAGGTGCTTCTGAAGCTGCTGGGGTTGATCCCGCAGGATGAAAGTCTCCTTGAGATTGAACGCAGCCTGCTGGAGGGCGCAGTGGTCGGGCTGTACAACCATGAGACCGGTGAGTTGCTTGTACTGGCGGATGGCGAAGAGTTGTCTGCCTCGGCAAAGTCGGTGTATTCGCACGAATACGCGCACCTGCTGCAGGACGTGAACTTTGGACTCGGCGACCTGTTCGAGAATGCGGAGCAGGATTCTGAGCGCACGGGCGCGCTGCAGGCGCTGGCCGAGGGCGAAGCGACATTTATCGAGACGATCTATGTAGCGCGCCAGTTTACCGACCAGGACCGGGCCGAGCTTTTCAATATCGACCCCGAAAGTCTCGCTGCGTTCGAGGCTGCGCCGGACTTTCTTCGCCTTTCGCTACAGTGGCCTTACTTAACGGGATTTGCGTTTGTGAACTCGATCTGGCAGCAGGGCGGCATGTCAGCGCTTGATGCCGTCTGGGCGGACCTGCCGGAGACGACGGAACAGATCATCCATCCAGAAAAGTACCGCGCTGACGAGTACCCGGAGTCGGCCCTGGTCCTGCCCGGTCTGGCGGCAATACTCGGTGAGGGATGGGCGGTCCGTGACGTGGACGTATTCGGCGAGGCGTTCATCGGCATCTGGCTGGAAGCGCTGGGAGCCGTTCGTATTCTGGCCGCGCCGGCAGCCGACGGATGGGGCCGGGACGGCTACGTCCTGTTGGACGGGCCGTCCGGGGAGTCAGCGATGGCCGTGCTGATCGAGTGGGATGAACCTGCGACAGACGCCCTCCTGTTCTCGATAACGCTCGAGATTGCGCTGGACGCCTCCGCCGGCTTCAACAACGTCGATGGCGGGGATGAAACGATCGAGATGTGGAACGGACCGGGCGGCGTGCTGGCGTTTGCGCTGGATGAGACGACGGGAGCGGCCGGGGTCGTCGTCGCGCCGACGGCGGATCAGGCCACGGCGCTGCTGAACGCGCTGGTCGGCGGCTGAGATGGGCGGAAGGCCGTTGAATTAACTTCGGGAGGAGGTAATGCGGCCAGTGTAGGCGTCCGGATTACAAGTTGACGATGAGTCGGACTATCCACGTGGGATTCGCGGGACTCGTAAGGACTGAGCCGCGATGAAAAGTGGCAATATCGGTTTGGGGGCACAGGAGTTGGGGCAAGGGGTTCGATGGTCTACATACGAGCCGGAGTTCGGCCACCGCAGGGATGAAACTGAGCCTGGGGAAGGCCGTCGATCCGTCGGCTGGTACCTAAAATGGCCGTCGGTAGCTACGGTTTTAGTGCTTGCTGTACTGGCCGCTTCCGCTGTATTGACCAGCTGTACGGCCCCTT
>JADFQR010000150.1 GCA_022561735.1 Chloroflexota bacterium
CCTGATCGTTGACGAAAACACCGGCTGCCTGATGATCGGCCGGCGTTACTCGGAGGGCCTGCACCAGGCGATCGAGGCGAAGGAGGGCGTCCGCGTTCAGCGGGAGAGCATCACCTACGCCACGGTCACGCTCCAGAACTACTTCCGCATGTACGAAAAATTGTCCGGGATGACCGGTACGGCGGCCACCGAAGCGGAAGAGTTGAGCAAGATCTACAAGCTGGACGTGGTTTCCATACCGACCAACCGCCCATCGGCGCGGATTGACCGGTCTGACTTCGTTTACAAGACGGAGGTCGGCAAGATGCGGGCCGTCGTCGAGGAGATCGAACAGGAGTCGAAAAACGGCCGTCCGATTCTCGTGGGCACTACCAGCGTTGAGCGGTCCGAGGCTCTTTCGGACATGCTGAAACGAAACGGCATAGAGCATGAGGTGCTCAACGCCAAGAACCACGCGCGTGAGGCGACGATCATCGCCCAGGCGGGCCGTCCGGGCGCCGTTACCGTGTCCACCAATATGGCCGGTCGCGGTACAGACATCATCCTGGGTGGCAACCCGGAGGCGCTGAACATCTCCGAAGAGGATTGGCAGCCCGCCCATGACCGGGTTATCGAGCTCGGCGGACTTTACGTTATCGGGACATCACGGCACGAGTCGCGCCGTATCGACAATCAGCTCCGTGGCCGCTGCGGCAGGCAGGGCGACCCGGGGGAGACCCGTTTCTTCACGTCCACAGAGGACGATATGGTCAGGCGGTTTGGCGGCGACCGCATCAAGGGGATCATGAACCTGGTGGGCCTGGATGACGATGTGCCGATCGAGAATCGCATGATCACCAAGGCGATGAGCGGCGCACAGAGCAAGGTTGAAGGCTTCCATTTCGAGGTGAGGAAGAACCTCGTCGATTACGACGATGTGGTCAACTCGCAACGGAACAAGATCTACGGCATGCGTCGCAGAGCCCTTGTTGGCGAGGGGCTCAAGGAGGACATCCTGTTCCGCGTCGAGGAAGAGGTCCAGGCGCTGGTCGCTTTGCAACTGGCGAGCGATCCCGAGGACTGGGATGTTGAAACGTTCTCACGTGAGTTGCGCACGATGATGGAGCTCCCGGAGGAACTTTCAGACCCCGACGATTTCTTTGACTACCACTCGGGTGAAATTGAGGAAATCCTCCTCGATAACGTCGAGAAGCAGTGGGATAAGCGGATCGAGCTGCTCGGGGAAGATGTGACCACGAAGCTGGCCCAGGCCGTTGTGTTGCGGGCGATCGACTCCCAGTGGGTGGAGCACCTGACGGAGATGGACAACATGAGGCAGGGCATTGGGCTGGAGGCTGTCGGACAGCGCGATCCGCTGGTTCAGTACCGGCGACTCTCTTATGAAATGTTCCAGGAATTGACGGCAGGCATTGACCGGCAGATCACGCACACGTTCTTCACCGCCGTCGTACAGCAGACACCCACCGTCCAGCCGGTGGCACGGGGCAAGCTCACGCTGAGCGGGCCTGACGCAGACGCGCCACAGGAAGCGGCTGTGCAGAGTCCCACCTCGCGCGTCGGCCGGGCCGCCTCTGCCGCCCTGAACAAGCGGAGCGTCATGTCCGCGGTGAATACCGGCCACGGCGAAGATATCGCGCTCAATCGGAAGATCGGGCGCAACGAGACTTGTCCGTGTGGCAGCGGGAAGAAGTACAAGCGTTGCCACGGCCGGGCGGCCTGAACGGGAGGACTCCCCGGAGTCAAAGCCATGCCTGATTCAGAACGCGAGCCGGGCATAGAACGTCTCGATACCCCTGGGTCCCCGGATAACCAGCCACCGCCGCCGGATAACCTGGGAATAGCGCGCGTATTCGCAGACATAGCGACGCTGCTCCAGCTCAAAGGCGAGTCCGTATTCAAGATCAGGGCCTACACGCGGGCGGCAGAGGTGTTCGAGCATCTGCCGGAGCCGATTGCTTTGATCGGGCAGGACGAGGATGCGCTGAAAGAAATTCCCGGTATCGGCAAAGCCATCGCAGCGAAAACGCATGAACTGGTGGCCACCGGGAAGCTGGAGTTCTTCGAGAAACTCCGGGGCGAATTCGCCCCCGGGCTGCTTGAGATCATGACCGTCCCGGAGATCGGGCCGAAGACGGCGATGCGCGCCGCAGAAGAACTAGGCATCGAATCGCTGGCTGACCTGGAGGCGGCTCTGCGAGACGGTTCGTTCGCCACGCTCCCGCGTGTCGGGGAAAAGAAGGCAGCGAGCATCCTCAGGCGCCTGGAGACCCGGCTTAACCAGTCTGACAGGATGCCCATCGGCAAGGCGCTGCCGATCGCCGAACACGCAATCGCGGAACTGTACAGGGCCGCGCCCGGCGTGCGCCGCCTGACCGTGGCCGGAAGCCTCCGCCGATGGCGCGAGACGGCCGGCGACATCGACCTCCTCGGCGTAGCCGGCGACCCGGAGGCCGTCACGTCCGCGTTCGCCAACCTTCCCATGGTCGTAGACGTTCTCGCGCAGGGCGGAACGAAGGCCAGCGTCGTCGTTTCCGGCGGCGTCCAGATCGATCTCAGGGTGACCGGCGAACGCTATTTCGGCGCTTTGCTGCTCTATTTCACGGGCAGCAAGCAGCACGGCATCCGGCTTCGCGAGCGCGCTCAGCGCATGGGACTGTCCTTGAACGAGTACGGGTTGACCGACCGCGAGAGCGGCGATCTCACGACCTTCGAGACGGAAGCGGAGGTGTACGAAGCGCTCGGGCTGCCGTACATCCCGCCCGAAATCCGGGAAGACCTCGGCGAGATCCCCGCTGCGGAAGCGGGGGCGTTGCCGGACCTGGTCGAGCTTGCCGACATCCGGGGCGATCTTCACGTTCACAGCGACTGGTCGGACGGCCAGGCGCCGGTGGAGCAGATGGTGCGTGAGGCCGCCGGTCGCGGTCTTGATTACGTTGCATTGACCGATCACTCGTCCGGGAGGGGCATCGCTAACGGCCTGTCGCTGGAGCGTCTTGCAGCGCACAACCGGGAGATAGAGGAGGTCGAAGCAAAAGTTGCCGGGCCTCTCGGAATTCGGGTCTTCAAGGGGTCCGAGGTGGATATCCGGGGTGACGGGACGCTGGACTATCCTGATGACGTCCTGGCGGACCTGGACGTGGTGATAGCGTCCGTACACTCCGGCATGTCACAGTCGGCTGACGTGATGACGGCGCGTATCATCAGGGCGATCGAGAACCCTCACGTTACGGCCATCGGTCACCTGACAACGCGCTTCGTTCTGGACAGGCCGCCCGTAGAGGCCGATTTTGACGCCATATTCCGCGCCGCTGCACGTAACGGTACGCTGATGGAGATTAACGCTTCTCCCAAACGTCTGGACCTGAAGGATTCTCACGTGCGTCGCGCTCGTGAGCTCGGCGTGCGCTTCCTGATTAACACCGACGCGCACGAGCCCGAAAACTTTGACTTATTGCGTTACGGTGTGGGCACCGCCCGTCGCGGCTGGGCCGAAAAGCGCGACATACTGAACACGCTCCCGGTGGCGGAGATTGAACGTTTCCTCGCCACTCCGAAACCACAGCGAGCCGCTTCTGGCATCGGACGGCCGGTTTCCCTATGAACCCACATGGCGAACGCCCGGCCGGTGAGTCCCCAACCGGCGAGCCTATCGAGCCGGACGAGTTGCAACCGGTTGAGACCGGCGAAGCGCTGACGGCGGAAGCGGCAGCGACCGACCCGGAAGAGCTTCTCGACCAGTTCCGCGTTGCAGCCACCCGGCCGGACGGGGACTGGCGGCTCGCTCTCATCGAGACGATGGCCCTGTGGCCGCTTGCGAAGGAGCAGGTGGACGGACGTAACTTCGTGTACCTGCTGGCGGGGGAGGCGTTCGACTGGCGAACGCTTGCCGAGCGGATCCTCGCAGCGCCCGACATCCCGGTCCCTCGGGAAGACCGGGAAGCTCTGCTGCTTGATCCGGCTCTTCCGGCCGGCCTCACTGAAGAAGAGTTCCGCAGACTGATCGGCTTTGCCAAGGCCTCTGGCTTTCTCAACTATTTTTACGGCGTGACGGTAGAGCAGGCGATCATGCTGGCGGTGGAAGAGGAGATACGGAAACGGCGTTACGCTCGCGGCTTCGCCCCAAACGATGCGCAATCTGACATGGCGTACGAAATACTTTATGGCGCGATGCGGGACGAACTGGTTGCGGAGTTTGAGATGGACACCGGCGGCAAGGTGAGTCGCAGGCCGCGTGGCCCGGAACGCGCAGAGGGGAACCTCGGGAGCATGGACCATTTCACCTACTGGCTTTTCCAGCGCAGGTTCAAAAATGCCGACCCTGCACGAATCGCCAGCGATACGCGCAAGGGGCTGGAGCAGTTGGAACGAATGCGACTGGCGCAGGTGCGAAAGAACAACAACGAGACGCTCGCCAGACCGTTCATAGATATTGGGGACATGCACCCGTA
>JADFQR010000151.1 GCA_022561735.1 Chloroflexota bacterium
CATTGTGAACCATGGCTAAATGACGGTATCGTCAAAGGCAACCAAGAAGACGTGGACCTGATCGTCGGCTTCGAGGATGCCGGCACCACGGTGCTGTTGCTGGTGGAGGCCAAAGCAGAGACGGGTTGGACCAACTCACAACAACAATCAAAGGCGGATCGCCTGTCAGTGATTTTTGGGGCCGAGTCTGACAGGTACCCTGGAGTCCAACCTCACTTCGCCCTAACTTCCCCACGCAGACCCGAGAAACTCGACACTTCCGGTTGGCCCTCATGGATGGCTCCTGAGGGTCGTCCAATCTGGTTCCCGTTGACCGTACCTCCTAACCGGCGTCGGGTCGTCAGATGCGATCAGGCGGGGCGACGTTCTGCCACCGGTGGATTCGCCGTGATCAAGTAGGCGGTCAGATAGCAACCTTTACCGTGGGAACCGAAAGCCTCATAACGCTGCCTAATAGATGGGCCATCCATATCCGCTCATCGTGTTCCCTCGCACCAGGCTCCTATTACCCTCTTCAGCTTTTACTCGTGTAAAGCAATGACAGTGCTGGTTTCCGTTCCGCCATGGCCGCGTCCGATTCGTGACCAACCACCTGGCGTCCGTAGATATCGGCTCTCGCGCCAACGAGTAACGGCCAGGTTCAAATAGCAGGCAGGACGTCCAGGCGCGTTTGGTGGAGCTGGCGGGATTCGAACCCGCTACCTCTTCAATGCCATTGAAGCGCTCTCCCGAGTGAGCTACAGCCCCACATGCGGCATCCGTCTTGGGGGACGCACAGCATTGAGAAATCGTATCACGCAGTTCCGCCCTGCGGCCGGGTTCGGGTTCCCGATCAACCTGTATCGCAATGGGAGCAAGACCGCACGAGGCGCATTCCGGGCGTTTCCGCCGGGCCGGTGAACCATCGTTACGGTCACCCGGTGGCCTGGGTCGGGATCAGGGTCCGTTTCTGTACTCAATCGTGATCATCAAGCATGGGCGTATCACCGGAGACCGTCGCCGCTGAATCCGACGCCAATCCGTTCGCTCTACGAGTCCGGCGGGCCACCATCGCCTGCCAGCTCAGGAACACCGTCCCTCCGATCACGATAATGCTCACCCAGCTGATCGTCCGGTCTACGATCGTGAGCGCAAACGCCTGCGTGTGGTCCAGCCCGAGGAATATCAGGACACCCGTCAGGCCGCCCTCGACGAACCCGAAACCGCCCGGCGTGGGGATCGTCGAGAGGACGGCGATTGTTAAGGCCGCTGACATCACAACGAAGAAGCCGATGTCCAACCCCAGGCTTTCCGCCACGAAGTAGACGCGCGCTATCTCAAGCCCCCACCCGATCAGGCCGAACAACAACTGGAGCGGAAGCTGACGCGCCTTGAAGCTGCCGAGCGCCCCCGCGTGCAGCCGGTGATACGTGCCCTCAAGCCGGTCCGGGAGGTGACGCGCCAGGCGCTCTCCGTAGTTGCGCATCACGATAAGGCCCAGGAGTGTCGCAAACGATAGGACGGAGGCGGCGATCAGCACCCATAACGGCAGCGTGATCTCGCCGGAAACCAGTAGCCCGGCCGCTCCGACGACCAGGAGTCCCAGCACGATCATGACGTCCTGTGCGCGCTCTCCCAGCAGCGTGCCGATGCTGCTCGCCATCGGGATTCCGGATTCACGATGCAGCGCGTACCCACGGTAAGCATCGCCAAGACGGAAGAACGCCACAGAATTGGCGAACCAACCCATCAGGATGATGGCGGAAAATTTCGGTATGCCGATGAGGACGACTCCCGGTTGCCGGTCAAGGCCGGCGGTCCGGACAATCAGCCGCCAGCGCATTCCCCGGAACCAGAAGCTCGTGTAGTAGAGAACCGCCGCCAGGAGGTAGGTGACCGGATCAACGCCCTTGACCTGCCCCCACATCTCGTCCCAGTCGATATCGAAAACCCGGAACGAAGTGACGGCAAGCACCAGCAGCGCTATCGCCGTCGCCACCGCGGTCTTCAGGGAAAGGATCTGGCCACCGAGCCGGGGAACGCCAGGAGTCTCAGACCCGTTCCGGATCGCGTTTTCGGACGACGGCCCGGGGGACTGTTGGTCCCCGTCCCCCCCGCGTTCGGGGATTCGAGGATCGGTCACGCTGTCTCCCTGTCGCGCCGGGCGGCCGGGGCAGCCGAGGCGGTCACGGAGCCGCCAATGGGCCGTTTGTGCGGGATGCCCGTGCGGCGCGGGTATTGCCGGGGCGTGTGTGACGTCTTGCGCCAGACGACGGCGGTATCCGGGCGGGGACGCGACCCGAGAGCCACCGGACGAAGCTCGGCCGTCGATGCGCCCAGCACTGTCGCCGCGCCCCTCGCGCTCCTCGCCTCCTCCCCCACGTCCGGGCCTTTGAGAGCGATAGAAATGCCCCCGACCCGACAGAACGGGATGGTCAACTCGGCAAGCTCTGGAAGGGCCGCGAGCGCCCTCGAAACGACGATGTCGTACGCCTCCCGGTGCTCATCTACCCGGGCCAGCTCCTCGGCTCTCCCCTGCAGCACGTCAACGTGTTCAAGCCCGAGCGCATCAACGACGATCTGGAGAAAGTCAGTCTTTTTGCGCACGGAATCGAGCAGAGTCACACGTACCTGCGGAAACACTATCGCGATAGGAAGGCCGGGAGGGCCCGCGCCGGACCCAACGTCCAGCAACCGGCAGCCATTCCCGAGAAACCGGTCACGTTCGTCAACGGACAGGGCGGCCACGATCTCTAACGAACGCAAAAATAGCTCGTCGCGAACCTTTTCCAGGCCCGTGATCGCGGTCAGGTTCGCTCGACGGCGATGTTCTTCCAGCAGTTCGTGATAAACGGCGAACTGCCGGCACTGCCCGGCGTCGATCTGGATTTCGGCCGAAACGGCCTGCTCGATTAGGCGTTCCAGCGCGTCCTCCTACCGGCTCGCTATTGGCCATAGCCGTTCAGGATACGCCTGAGACACGTTTAATCCGACCGTATCCGTCAACGAACTGCTGCCAATCTGCCACCCTTTCAGGTTGCACCCCCGATTGACTGGCCTCTGAACCGATGATATTTTGGGTTTCCCGGGAATTGCTGCCGCGTATTTCTCGGAATGGACCGGCCGGGTGCGATTTGCAGTCCGGTAAACCCGATGACTACCACGAGTTGGAGAGGTGCGGTTGGCGCTTCGAATCGCAGTTTGCGTGAAGCAGGTACCGGACCCGGAAACTCCCTCATCGGCGTTCAAGGTTGACGAAACCGCTAACCGCGTCGTCCCCGCCCCGGGCATCCCTCCTGTTGTAAACGGCTTTGACCTCCACGCGGTTGAGGCGGCTTTACGAATCAAGGACGGCGGCGACGCCGAGATCAGCATTCTCTCCGTCGGCGATGACTTCGTGATGGACGTCATGAAGAAACCGCTGTCCATGGGCGCAGACAGGCTGGTGCTGGCCGAGGACCCGGCGTTTGAGAATCTTGACGCGGTAGGCACGGTCAACGTGCTCGCGGCCATGATCGAGAAGGTCGGGCCGTTCGATCTCATCCTCGCCGGCAGGCAGGCATCTGACTGGGATCAGGCGCACGTGCCGCTGGGACTGGCGGAGAGGCTGGGGCTGCCGTCGGTAACCCTGGCGCGAAACGTCCAACCGCAGGACGGCAAGGTGCGGATCGAGAGGGCGCTTACGGACGGATACCAGGTCGTCGAGGCTCCTATGCCCGCCCTGGTGACCGTCAGCAACGAGCTCGGAGAGGCGCGCTACCCAACGCTGCGCGGCATCATGGCCGCGTCCCGCAAACAGCCGGAACGACTGTCGCTGGATGATCTTGGACTTGATGACGACGCACTGAAGCCGGCGCTACTGCTCCGCAGGTTGTTCATCCCGGAAAGTGAGAGCCAGGTGGAGATTATCGAAGGCGAAGACGAGGCAGACGCCGGACGCAAGCTGGCGCTCCGCCTCCGTGAGTTGAATCTGATTTAAATGTCTGGAATTCTCGTCATCGGAGAGGTGCAGGACGGCGCTATCGCCCCTGTGACCGGGGAACTTCTGGCAGCCGCCCGCAAACTGGCGGATGAGGGCATCGGCGGCGGCGTCAGCCTGGCCCTCATGGGCGATGATCTTTCGGCGATCACCGCAGCGGATGCGCCGGGAGCTGAGCGCGTGATCCTCATGTCACACCCCGCGCTCGCCGACGGCGGGACGGGCGGTTATGACGCGCCGGTGCTGGCGGTAGCCGCCATTTACGAGAGCGCCACCCCTGATGTCATCCTGTTTGCCAAGACGGACTTTGGCGCCGTTACAGGTCCACGCCTGGCCTTCAGGCTCGGCTCACCCGTGGCGCAGGACTGCATCGACCTGGCGCGAGATTCCGATACCGGGCGCGTGGCGGTCACGAGACCGGTGTTCGGCGGGAACGCACTGGCGGTCTACGTATTCAATGGCGACGGGCCGC
>JADFQR010000152.1 GCA_022561735.1 Chloroflexota bacterium
CGGGAGACCTGAAACACCCTTATCCATCGACGATATGGCGCTTCCCTGGGGAGACGCCGGTCCGACAGGGTCCAATCTGATGAACCACCCGGCCCACGCGTACTGGGCTTTTCCGCAATACACAGTGACAAAGCTCGTACAGAACGCGGTGGGAGGTCAGTGCCCGGCCTGTGGTCAATGCGTGGCCACCGGGTAAGGATTCCGTTTGCCGGCGGTGTGCCTCTCGTGTATTCGAGGCCCGGTCTTGACGTGATCGCCCCCGGCCACTGCGCCATGTCCGGCCGCGTGAACACAGGAATGGGCTATATTCGGGCGGACAGGAAACGCCCTTCCGGCATGGAATCTCCAGGCATGGCATCCCCGACATGAAATCCCGGGAAAGCGTTGACCGGGATTCCCCGGCAGACCCGGATAGATAAATGACCGACCGGAACACATCGACCTCACACGGCGAGGCTCGGGGCGACGACGCGCTCGGGTTGTTCCTGCCGTGGGTCGCTGACTGGTTCCGGGAAGAGATCGGTGTGCCCACGCCTCCGCAACAGCAAGCGTGGCCGCCCATAGCGCGCGGCGAGCACACCTTGATCCACTCCCCCACCGGGTCTGGAAAAACGTTCGCCGCCTTCCTGTGGGCGCTGAACAGCCTGTTTGCCGAGTTCACCGGCCGCGTCGAGGGCGATCAGGCTGATAACCGGAAGCCCGGCGTACGGACCCTGTACATATCGCCCCTCAAGGCGCTCAACAACGACATCGAGCGAAACTTGCGCGCCCCGCTGCGCGGCATCCGGGAATACGCGCTTGACCATGCTGTAGAGGTTCCGGATGTGCGTTCCGCGGTGCGCACCGGCGACACGTCGCAATCCGAACGCCGCCAGATGGTGCGCAAGCCGCCCGATATCCTGATCACGACGCCGGAATCCCTGTATCTGATCCTGACATCGCCCGTAGCTCGCGACATGTTGCGGACGGTCAAGACGGTGATCGTGGACGAGATCCACACGGTCAGCGGATCCAAGCGAGGGGTGCACCTGTCGCTCAGCCTGGAACGGCTGGAACGCCTGTCGCCCGGGTTCCAGCGCATCGGCCTGTCAGCGACGCAACGGCCGCTGGACGAGGTGGCGCGTTTCCTGGGTGGGCAGCAAGCGGACGGCGCCGGCTCGTTATCTCCAAGACCGGTGACCGTGGTGGACGCCGACTACCGGAAGGAGCTCTCAATCCGCGTGATCGGCATGCCTGCGAAAGCGGGTGGCGGACATGATCGCTCCGTCTGGCCGGGCGTGATCCCACAGATCCTGGAAGACGTACAACGCAACCGGACCACGCTCATCTTCACAAACAGCCGGCGCCAGGCAGAGCGGACGGCGGACCGGTTGAACGCGCAGCTCATGGTTGACATGGAGGAGGCCGGGCACGATCTGGGCGATGCACGCGCCCCCATCTTTCCGCACTCCAGCTCCGTCTTCTCCTCCGGCGCAGAGGACGGGCCGTTCCGCGCCCACCACGGAAGCATGTCCAACGAGGCGCGCCGCGAGATGGAGGAGGAGCTCAAGGACGGCCTATTGCCGGCGTTGGTCGGGACCAGCTCGCTTGAGCTGGGCATCGACATCGGAACAATCGATCTCGTCGTCCAGCTCCAGTCGCCGAAGTCTGTTACGACCGGGTTGCAACGTGTGGGCCGCTCCGGCCACATGGTCGGCGAGACGAGCCGGGGCAAGCTATACGCCACGCACAACGAGGACCTGCTGGAGTCTGCGGTCGTAGCCCGCGGGATGATGCGCGGCGAAGTGGAGGAGGTGTACACGCCGCAAAACGCGCTGGACGTGCTGGCGCAGCAGATCGTGGCGTCGGTGGCGATGGAGGACTGGCCCGCGGACGACCTGTACAAGCTCATACTCGGCTCTTACGCCTACCACGCGCTTGAGCGGTCGAGCTTCGACAGCGTTCTGAAGCTGGTCTCCGGAAAGTACCCGCGCCACCTGTTCCGAAGCCTGCGCGCCCGCATCCACTGGGACGAGACAAACGGGATGCTGTTCGCGCTGCCCGGCTCTCGCCTGCACGCGCTGAACAACGCCGGGACGATAGTCGACCGCGGCGGCTTCCCTGTGTATCTCGGTGACGGCAAAACTCGGATCGGCGAGCTTGACGAGGAGTTCGTGTTCGAGACGCATCCCGGCGATGCGTTCCTCCTTGGCAGCCAGGTCTGGCGTGCGTCAGAGGTCACAGACGACCGCGTGATCGTGGAGCCAGCTCCCGGCGCGCTGCCGCGGATGCCGTTCTGGAAGGGCGAGTTCCCGTGGCGGCCACACGACCTCAGCGTCAGGCTTGCCGAGTTCCGGGCGGAACTCGCCGAGCGAATCCTCCCTTACGTCCACACGGAAGAGGACCCTCCGTCCATCGTCCGGTGGCTCCGCGAAGAGTATTTCCTGGACGATTCCGGGGCGCGCCAGGCGCTCGGGTATGTCCGCAGACAGCTCAGAGCCGCAGGAGCGATATCTTCAAACCGCACGATCCTCGTCGAGACTTACCAGGACCCCCTCGGCGACCGGCGGATGGTGATCCACTCACCGTTCGGAGGCCGGGTGAACGCGCCGTGGGCGATCGCGCTGGCATCGGCGTTACGTGAACGTACGGGTGTCGAGCCTGAAATGCAGGTCGGGGACGACGGAATCCTGTTACGCGTGCCGGAATCGGATGCGCCGTTGCCGGATGACATCTTGACGAAGATGGACGCGTCGGAGGCGCGGGAACGGGTGCTGGCCGGGCTGGTGGACTCTGCTGTGTTCGGCGCGCGATTCCGGCAGAACGCGTCGCGCGCGCTTCTGCTGCCCGGCCGCGCCGGGGGCAGAAGAACGCCCTTTTACCTGCAACGCCTGCGCGCCCGTGACCTGCTCGCAGTGGCCCGCAACATCCCCGACTTCCCGATCCTCCTCGAGACGTACCGTGACGTGCTGGAAGACGAGATGGACATGCCGGCGCTGGAACGGATCATCGACCGGGTGCAGTCGGGCGAGATCGATGTAAAAACCTTCGCCAGCCAGACGCCGTCCCCGGTCGCCCAGGCGCTGAACTTCGATTTCAACGAGCAGTACATGTACGAGTGGGACGCGCCAAAGGCTGAGCGCTCCCTGCAGGCGCTCCAGCTTGATCGCGCAGCACTCGCCGCCCTGTTCCGTGATCCGGCGTTTGCCGGGCTGCTCCGGCCGGACGCGATCGATGAAGTCGCAGGAGCGGCCGCACACACGCAGGCGGGCTCGCGCGCTCGATCGCGCGACGAGCTGGCCCAGCTGCTGGAAGAGCTAGGCGATCTCACAACGGACGAGGTGACCGAAAGGTGTGACGGGGACGCGCTCGTGTGGCTCCGGGAGCTTGAGGAGTCCGGCCGGGTTCGCGAGCTGGATGCGCCGGGCGGCGAAAAACGCTGGGTTGCGACCGGGCAGGCGCCGGAGTACGAGGCGGTGTTCGCCGGATCAGGCGATCGCGGGGTCCTGAGATCGGCGCTGAGGGCGTTGCTGGCCCGCAGCGGACCGTTGCGCTTCACGGAGATTCAACGCCGCTACCCGTGGACTGCGGACGATATCCAGACGGTGCTCGATGAGCTGGCGGAAAGCGGGGACGCGATTGCCGGTTACTTCACGGAGGAGGCCGGCGGCAGCGAAACGCTGGAGTGGGCGGACGAGGCCAACCTGGCACGGATACAGGCCCGCACCCTGAGCCTGATGCGCGCCGAGGTGACCCCGGTATCCCCGGTCAAGTTCCAGGAAAACGTGCTGCGGATGCAGGGCCTCGCCGGGCGCCGCAAGGCCAATGGCACGGCCCGGGCCAAACGTGAAAACGACAGCGTCGAGACCCTGAGACACGCCCTTGAGTCGCTCCGCGGGCTGGCCCTCCCGCCTTCCGACTGGACGAGCCTGGTCCTGCCCGCCCGCGTCGAGCCGTTCTCGTCGGCGGCGCTGGACGACCTGTTTCACGAGGGCGAGTTCACCTGGGTAATTCAGCCCGATTCTCAGGGCTCCACGCTGGTTCGCGTAATGCCGCGTGCGTCCGGGCGCCTGTATCTATCGGACGTAGAGCTGGCTGTGCTTGAGGAGCCGCCCGTCGGTCTGCCGGACCACGTTGCGCGCGTTCACGCCTTCCTGTCGGAAGAGGGCGTCGCATCGTCCGCCGATCTGAGGTCAGCGCTCAGCAGCCTGTCCCTGTTGGACCTCCGGGACGCGCTCCGGGACCTCGCCTTCCGGGGCCTGGCGACATCGGACTCGTGGATGGCGCTGATCGGGCTGCTGCCGGACCTGCAGGACCTGCCAGCGCTCCCCGAGTCAAGGCGGGCGGACGCGGGATTCCGAAGCCTGACGCGTCGCGCTACAGGCCGGCGTCGTGGCGCGGGCGCCGGCTCCGGACGCGCCCGGGACGCCGCACGCCGGGTCCGGGAAGCAACGCTTGCGCTGCC
>JADFQR010000153.1 GCA_022561735.1 Chloroflexota bacterium
GTCGAGCACATCATCGCCAAGGTCCAGGAGTGCGGACAGCACTTCCCGTGAGTGCTCGCCAAGGGTAGGCGCCGGGCTGTCGATCACGAAGGGCGCATCGCTGTTCCGGTAAGGCGTGATCGGGTGCGGGAGCAGGCCCGCGTACTCCCGTTCCAACCATTGCCAGTACCCGCGCGCCTCGTAAAGCGGATGCGTCAGGATTTCGGCCGAAGAGAGCACCGGGGCGGCCGGTATGCCCAGGTCAAGCAACTGATCCGCCACCTCGTCCCGTTTTCGGGTCCGGGTCCAGCGGGCAATCCTCTCATCGATCAGGTCATGCTCGGCCCAGCGCTCCTCCAGCCTGCTGAACTTCTGCTGTTTCAGGTCTCCGTCACCGATAAGATCGGCAAACCCCTGCCATGCGGCGTCGCTATCGACGGTCAGCGTCACCCACATTTCATCCCCGGCGCACGGATACACGCCGCGGGGAGCGAATCGTGGGTCCCGGCTCCCGTAGCGCGGGGGCGGGGTCCCCAGCAACACCTGCCCGGCCACGCCATGCAGACCCAGCGTCGTACTGGCCTCGACCTGCGATATGTCCAGGTACTGCCCTTCGCCCGTCCGTTGCTGATGCAGCACGGCGATCAACAGCCCGGCCAGGCCATTCACGCCCGCCACCGGGTCGCCCAGCGCCACGTGTGTCATCGCAGGCGGATCGCCCGGCCGTCCCTGCAGGTGCGGCAACCCGGACGCCTGTTCCACGGTAGAGCCGTACGCCCGGTACATGTGCCACGGCCCGCCCGCTCCAAACGGCGGCATGGACAGCATCACCATCTGCGGGTTCGCCTTGCGCAGCACAGGCTCATCCAGTCCAAGTTTCGGGAGCACACCGGCGGAGTAGTTCTCGATCACCACGTCCGATATCGCGACCAGCCGCTTCAGCAGTTCCTTGCCACGCGGGTCGGTCAGGTCCAGCGTCACGCCCCGCTTGTTGCGGTTCATGATGTTGAAGTTCGGGGCTTTCTCGTAAAGGCGTTGTGCAACACGCTCCGCAGACACGTCCCAGTCCCGCCACCAGTCAAAGTACTGGCGCGACTCCACCTTGATCACCTCTGCGCCGACATCGGCCAGGTGTCGCGCGCAGAGGGGACCGGCCCATCCCATCGACAGGTCGATCACCCTGAGGCCGCGTAACAGGTCCGGGCGGCGAGCAGGTTTGCTGACAGGTCCCGGTTTTGGCGAACGGGCCGATACACCCTTTGCCGGTGTGGGCTCCGGGTTTCTGGTTGCCTCTCCCAACGGCTCGTGCTCACCAAGACGCGCAATACACCCGTCCTTGCGGGCCGGGGTCATGTGGAGCCTGAACGGTTGGCCGGGAACTTCCAGCTTCCGTCCCCCGGGCAGGGTGATTTCACGGAAGGCGCCGACGGCGCGCAACTGGGCGCTGTCGAACAGGTCCGCCATGGTTGGAACTAGCGCAAGAGGGACACGCAACTCCTGTCCCTCGCGGAACCACTCGTCCGCAGAGCGTTTTTTCAGGGCGGGCACGAGGGCGGCGTCGATACGTTCGGCGGCGGCGATACGGTTGGCCGCAACATCCAGGTGCGGGTCGGCGGACAGTTCTTCCACGCCAACAAGCGTGCAGAAACTGTGCCACTGGGCAGGGGTCAGCGCGGTCACACCGAGCCAGCCTTTGCTCGTCTCGTAGATGGCGGCCGGGTATGTCGGGTAGAAGCGGTTGATCCCGAGCCGGTTGGGCCGGGAGACGTCCGGGTTCGCTGAAACGGACGCGCCGGTCGGCTCTTTGAGGGCCATCGCCGATTCCAGGAGCGACAGGTCAACATGGGTGGCGCCGGTCCTCTGCCCGAGCACGCTCGACAGGAGATGCACCGCCGTGCCTGCAAACCCGGTCATGCCTCCCAGGATCTGGACCGGGTAGCCGCTCATGAGGAGCGGGGGGCCTTCCGGCGGGCCAAAGTTGATCACCTGGCTGATCATGGAGAGGACGCTCTGGTCATCGCCGGGGCGATGCGCCATCGGACCGTTCTGGCCCCACCAGGTGAATGAACAGAGGATCAGATGCGGGGCGACCGCCTTCAGCGCCTCGAAGCCGATGCCGAGTTCGTCGAGCGTTCCCGGCCGCTCTGACTCAAGCACCACATCCGCCGTCTTGACCCATCCAAGCAGTTCTGCGCGCCGGGATGAATCACGTATATCGAGCGCCAACGACTCCTTGTTGGGGCTGAGAAGCGCATGGATTCCACTGTTGTCCGGGGCTGGCAGGTCTGGATCAAAGGGCGGTAGTCCGCGCGTCGGGTGGCCCGTCTCTGGATGCTCGATGTTGATGACCCGTGCGCCAAAATCGGCAAATACCCTGCCGCAGGTGGCGGTGGCGACCGACCCTGACAGGTCAAGGACGGTGTAATCGGAAAGTGGAAGTGTCATGTGCGGATCGGCGACTCCATGCGCTGTTGGCGATGCGTCCGCAGCCTATACGAACTCACGCCGAATAATGCAGCGGTTTTGGAGTGGAGCGATCGATATTCCGGCGCGCACGCCTCAGCCCGGAAACAGCGTCAACGCGCCGCGGCGTACAACAGCAGGCTCTCGGACGGATCGCCGGACGAAATGGCTCGTCCCCGGCGACGTTGACAACGCTATTTTCCTGGCAACACGCGGCACTGGACGGCGCCTTCCGCGTCTTCCAACCCGGCCTTACTCTTCCGGCAACGCCACCCGCGCCGCGTCAAACATCACCTCGACCGGTGCGTCCCGTCCGGTCCACAACTTGAACCCTTCAGCGCCCTGGTAGATCAACATCGACAGACCGCCGGCGATGCGCGCCCCGGCGTCCTCGCTTGCCTGCAAAAAGGGCGTCATGGACGGGGCGTACACGGCGTCATAACAGAGCGTACTGCCCGAAATCAGCTCCGGCGGCACCGGCGTTTGCTCCGTCGCGGACCCGCCGGTCATGCCCATCGATGTCGCGTTGACGATCAGGTCTGCATACGGGGCGGCGTTCGCCAGCCGGTCAACCTCCAGGGACAACGCGTCCGGCCGGAATCGCCCGCGCGTCAGGTCCTTCGCAAGCGACTCCGCCCGTTCCTCGGTCCGGTTAGCGATCGTAAGCCGGGATACGCCCGCTCCTCTCAGCGCGAACGCTATGGCGCGCGCCGCGCCGCCTGCGCCCACCACCAGCACCGACCTGCCCTCCGGCTCGAATCCGGCAGCCTCACGTAGTCCCCGAAGAAAGCCCGGGGCATCAGTGTTGTACCCCTTCAACCGGCCACCATCGTTCACGATCGTGTTGATCGCCCCGATCTCCTCGGCCGCCGGGTCCAGCTCATCGACCAGTTCCAGCGCCGCCTGTTTATGCGGCAGCGTTATGCAACAACCAAGGCAGTCATCGGCGCGCAACCCATCGACCGCCTCGGCGAGCTCCTCCGGCGGGGTCGGCCACGATGCGAACGTGGCATCGATCTCCAGTGAATCCAGCGCCGCCTGTTGAAAAACAGGGGAGAGTGAATGGTCGAGCGGATACCCGAAAATACCGAGTCGTTTCGTCATCCAGAACTCCGTCCAGCGCTGTTCGAACGCGCCGCAAGAAAACTTTCAAGAATTATGACGGCGGACATCGAGTCCAGCCGCGCCCGGTCCCTGCTCGGCTCGAATCCCGCCTCCCGGAGCCGTCCCTCCGCTTCCGCCGTGGTGAACCGTTCGTCCCAGCTCTGGACCGGGATGTCTGCGGAGCGTCGCAGCGCTGAGGTGAAGCGACGCATCTTGCGGGCCGCCGGACCGTGGGTGCCGTCCAGCGACAGCGGCAACCCGACCACGATCATCTCCACGCCCTCGCGTTGCGCCAGCTCGATCACCGCCGCAAGGTCGTCTGAATCTTCGCCACGCACCAGCGCTTCGATCGGCAGGCACACTATTCCACCCGGATCGGAAATGGCCAGGCCGATCCGTGCATCACCGACATCCAGCGCCAGCGCCCGCATACCGGATCAGTCCTGCGCCGCAACGCGGGCGTCACGAATAACGTCCGGCGCCGCCTTCAGGGTTTCGGCCAGCAGGGACGGGTCGGTGCCACCCGCCTGCGCCACGTCCGCCCGGCCTCCACCCCGCCCTTTCATAAGCGCCGCCAGCCCCTTGACGATCACCCCGGCGTCATAACCCTGCTCGACGAGATCCTTCGTCACCATCGCTATCACCATCGGCTTGTCGTCAAGCACCCCGCCCACAACCACGATCCCGCTGCCAAGCCGGTCCCGCAGGTGGTCGCCGAGCTCGCGGAGCGCCTTCGCGTTCACGCCCGACTTCTCGATCACGACGACCTTCGTGCCGTCCACGTCGACCGCTGAATCGGTCACATCCGCCGCCGGCCCGCCGCCGAGCAACGC
>JADFQR010000154.1 GCA_022561735.1 Chloroflexota bacterium
GAATTTGAATTCCCCGAGCCTCTTGTCGTTTCCGGTCCAGGTCTTGAGCATGGCGAGATCCCAGGCCTTGCCCTCTTTGGTTTCGCTTGCGACGATCATTCTCGCGCCGGCGAGCGCAGCGATTTTCGCGCGTTGCCGGTCCGCGCGGTAGTTGAGGTCTACGAACGCGTCCCCGGGATTGATCCGGGCCGGGTGCGTATCCCCGTGGAGCAAGGCGATGGCCGGGATATCTCCATCCACAACACCGTCACGGTGGAGACGGGACACGGCGCGCTTCAGGCCGCCGAAACCGCGGACGGTGCGGGTTTCACCTCCGGTCATAGACAGGAAATCCGCACGCACGTTTGGCTCGCGATAGTCGCGATCCATCGCTTGATTCCGGCCGATGACCCAGGCAAGCGACCGCTCTGCGCCGTAGCGGCCAAGGAGTTGTTCAAGGCTCTCTATATACGCGCCGGTCGCGGACTCGCCGGTCCCGGTGGAGTTCATGGATGAGGTGTTGGGCGAGTCGCGTCCGTCGAGGATCGCCTGCATGTGGACCAGTCGCGGGTCGGCGGAGTGCACCTCGAACACGAGTCGCAGAAACGCCTCCAGGTGGCTCCATGCTGAATGTACGCGGCCGTCCGAGCCACCCATTCCAGAGAGGAGGAATGTGAAATGCAGTGGGCGATGGTCTGCGACCGCCCGGGACACCACACCGGCCAGCTCCGGGTTCCTGAAGAAACTGCCGTCGTTGATGGACTGAGTGATTTCGAGCGGAAGCTGGGGCGCCAGTCGCAGATTCGTAATCTGCTGGTGGCCCGTATCCGAGTTGCCCTGGACCGGCGGTGTGACATCCTCAAACCCGGCCCATCGCCCGGCGGCGGTCGTCGGGATAGTCAAGTTGGAGTTCCGGATGTCCGCCAGGTGCCTGGCGTGAGCCGCTACCGGGACATACCGCATCCGCGCTGCCTGCGTCCGAACCACCTCGGCCACGTGTTCCAGCACGTCGGTCCCGGCTGACGCCGCTGCGAGAGCTTCGAGTGACCGGAGCCTGGAAAGCGCGTCGTCAAAACCGGCGTTTTCTGGCAGATTTTCCACCGCGACCGGCAGCAGCGCGTCCGCTGCCAGGTCCATCGGATCGCGACCGGTCGCTCCCGGGTCACGGGCCAGCACTGACTCCGCCTGCGTGAGCAAAAGGCCGGAAAGACTGGATGGGAGGCTTTTCCATGCCTCATCCTTTAGCGCGGCCAGCCGTTCCCGGTTGTACCCGAGACCATCCAGGACAATCAGAAGAACGCGTCGATCAGGCAAACGGGTCTCCGGGGCAAATCACATGTGTACGCTTCCGGCGACCCGGACCAGATCCCCGGCGCGCAGACGACTCATAATAGCGGCCCGATATATCATCCACGTGACCTTTTGCAGCGCGGTTGCATTGTTCAGGAGACGATATGCCCCGACGCGATCCCAGCGCGTTTACCAGCACAGCGATACGCCCGGCAGACTTTGATTTGTTCTGGGCGGAGACCCTCCGTAGTCTTGATCGCGTGCCGCCCAACGTGACGTTCACCAGGGATGATTTCCGGTCGGACGAAACCGTGGAGGTGTTCGATGTCCGGTATGACAGCTACGGCGGCCTTCGCATCGCAGGGTGGTTTGCGAGACCGATAGGCTGGACCTCCCCGTTGCCGGGCCTGTTGATCGCCCCCGGCTACGTCAGCGAGCCAAAAATACCGAAAGACTGGGCCCGTCTTGGATACGCGGCCTTCAGCGTCGCTCCCCGGGGGAAGTTACGCTCCAACTCGGAGTTCAACCCCGGCTACCCGGGGCTGTTGACGCACAACATCACGGACCGGGATAACTACGCGTACCGCGGCTTTTATATGGACGCCGTACGCGCCTTTGACATCCTTGCGGGGTTGCCGGAGGTAGATGCCCGGCGTGTGGGCGTCACCGGCTCCAGCCAGGGTGGCGCGCTGACCCTTTTGGTTGCGGCGCTCCGTGCGGATTCGGTTGCGGCTGCAGCGGCGGGCGCGCCGTACCTTTGCTCGTACATGGACGCCGTTTCCCTCACGCACTCGTATCCGTACGAGGAGATAAACGAGTATCTGCGGATCTACCCGGAGCGAGAACCGTTGATCCGGGGCGTGCTCGATTACTACGACATTCATCATTTTGCGCCCGCGATTCGCGCTCCCGTTATCGTGAATATCGGGCTGCAGGATGATGTATGCCCGCCGGAAACAGGCTTCGCACTCTTTGAGCAGATCGGAAGCGCCGACAAAAAGCTGTATCCGTACAACCGTTGCGCTCACGACGCAGGGTCTCTTGTGGGACACGATCAAGTGGTTCAAGCCTTCCTGTCACTTCGGCTCAAGCCAGAGCCTGTGGCCAAATTTGACCCGGGCGACCCGCCACCCGCCACCGCGAAATCCGGCAACCCTGAGAACACGGAAAACCTGACCGACGACGAGTTCAACGGCTTCTGGGAGACGGTGGACGGCCAGGTCCGCAGTCTCTCGTACGCCGATGTGGCTCTCGAACCGTTGCCGCTGCGATCAACCGAGGGATCGACGGCGTACACCATCCGGCTGCCTTCCATCGGCGAAGGCCGCGTGTTCGGGTATTTTTCAGTTCCGAACGGTGACGGCCCGTTCCCTGGCCTGCTTGAGGCGCCCGGTTACGGGAGCGTGGTGCACATCTCCCCGTATGGACGAAGGCAGCGCTACGCGGTCCTCACGCTTGTCCACCGGGGCCAACGGCTGGCGGACGAGGAGTACGCCGCTGCGTACCCCGGGCTGCTTACTGACGGGCTGGAAAGTGAAGGCGAGTACCGGTACCGGGACATAATCGCTGACGTCTTAACGGGTCTTGACTGGCTGGCCGGACGGCCGGAAATAGAAGGCGGGAGGCTGGCCGTCGCGGGGAGTGAGGCCGGCCTGATGGCTGCGTCTATGAGATCGGACGCTGTCAGGGCGGTACTACTGTCAGGGCCGTTGATCCTTCGCTCTGCGTCGGGCCAGGTCTACTGGTCTGACAGCTATCCGCTGGAGGAGTTGAACGACTACGTTCACGCACATCCGGAAAACGCCGATAAAGCGTCTCGCACTCTCGCTTACTTTGATCCGGTCAGGTTTGCTCCGGGATACACGGGAGAGGTCCTGCTGGCCTGCGCCGGGCCGGACAGCGATGTCGCTTCGCCGCTTGTCTCGGCGCTCGGCGGCCCGGCGGAGCTGTACGTGAACTCCGGCCGGGGGCGTGACGACCGCGAGTACGCCGAGCGATGGTTGAACGAGCGGCTTACGGGCTGAACTCCACGAGGCGCAGATCTTCAGGCAGCGCTGACATGACAAGACCCTGCGCCCGGAGCCAGTCCGCCGGGAGTTCCAGCGCGCTGGCGTAATTCGCACCGGGCCCGTACCCCCTCGCCTCCTCCAGGCAACGCTCCCGCCACCGGCCTTCGGACTCCTCGCCGTCTTTCGGGCATGGCAGCATGGCGGCGGACCCGACGACGCGCCCGGACTGATCGAAGTACAGGATGTCGAGCGGAACATGGGTGTTGAACATCCAGAACGACCCCGCGGTCAACCCGCCGAACTGGAACAACATCCCCGTGCCCGGCGGCACATCGGAACGGCACATCAAGCCGCGCGATCGGGAACCCTGATCGTCCGCCACCTCCACCGTAAGTAGCGCCGCCACGCCCGCTGTCACGAGGCCGATCCTCATCTCCCGGAGCGGCTCATCCAGGAGACGTTCGGCGATGGATTCGCACTCCGGCGTGTCCACGAAGGCCAGCGCACTTAACGACGCTGAGGGCGTTCCGCTTGAGCATGCCACGGCAAACAGGGCGACGATGAAAACGAGGCGTTTCACGGTCGTGCCCGGGTGCTACATTTGTGCGCTACTTGTTGGCCGGAGCGGCGCACATCTTTGCCACGCCGGGAAAGTGCATGGAGAGGCGGAATCGTTGACAGTGGAGACGGCATGACTGAACGCAGAAACGTCCTGATAACCGGCGGCGCCGGGCTGATCGGGGAGGTGCTGAAAGAGCGCCTCTCGGCTCGGTACAACCTATCGTCGCTGGACTTGAGAGAAGCCGGGGGCGTTCGCTCTTTCGTGGCGGATCTTTCAGACATGGACGCCATCATGCCCGCCTTTGAAGGTCAGCATACCGTCGTGCACCTCGCCGCCGACCGCCGGGCCTACGGCGACTGGCCTTCGACTCTAAAAAACAACATCGTGGCGACATACAACGTTTTCGAGGCCGCAAAGCGTTCCGGCGGGAAGCGGGTCGTGTTTGCAAGTTCCAACCATTCGCAGGGCGGCTTCTATCTCGACCCGCCCTGGAAGCACATCGTTTGACGCCACTTCGCTC
>JADFQR010000155.1 GCA_022561735.1 Chloroflexota bacterium
TATTCCCATTTGGGGATGATCGATCCGTGACAAAGCGGCCAGTCGGGGCATCCCAGCCCGGACTCGGTTACCCGAACAACCCCGCCCAGCGTGATCTGGATGATCGCTCCAACGACCATTACGCCAAGCACAACGATGAGAAATTTATCGTTGATCACGCCGGAGATGCCGGTCGTCCGGCCATCTGGCCGGGCGTCACTTTGAAGGGTAGCCACTTGGTTGAAGGAGCCTCAGATCAGGTGATTGCGCTATGTTTCACAAAGTCAGGTGCAGTATAGCCGCGTTGCAGCCCCGGTTCAGCATCGCAAATCCCTGGGTTACGGGGTCACGCACGTTCAAGCGAACAGGCGGGCAGGCTGCAGGGCTGGCCCACATTCAACGGCTACTGGGGCGGACGGAAGGCAAGGAGCTCGCCGGTGACCAGCAGCCGGTGGTCATAAACAAACTTCGGATAGGAAGAGACCAGCGTTACCGTTGCCTCTGACGTTTCTGCCAGGACCAGGTCATCCCGGTGTATGAAGCCCGTCCGGGTCACCCTGTACAGGAACTCGCCGTCCGCGCTGCCGATGATGATGTCCACCGGGTCGTAACGAAGCAGGTCAACCACGTCCGGCAGTTTGCTGAACACGTTGCCCTCGCCGCTGACCGGGCTTTGCAGGTGGCCGAAGTACCAGCCGGCCCCGGTCTCCCCGGGCTGTGCCGTCCCGGGGATATGGCCGACGATATTGACGGGGCTGTCCCAGAGGAGTTGATCGCCATCGTTCCGAACGGTCAGTCCGTAAACGGTGGTCGAGAGACCGATCGCCTTTATCTCAAGGGTCTCGGCTGCCGCCCTGGAGGCGGACTTACCGAATTCACTTGTTTCACGGGACGCGGCAGTGATGTCAGCGGGATTGACGTAAACGAACCCGTCAGGAAGACCGGCCGCGCCGTAGGGAGCGGATCCCGCCCACTCCGGTTCAGACCAGTACCTGGGATTTGTCCATCGCGCGGGAAACAGGAGCGCAGCGCCGGCAAGCGCCGGGTCTGCGGGTTCCACCGGCACATCAGAAATACCGGAAGGCCCGGACTTTGCGGCGGCCGTTTCCGGGAGGCGGGCCACAAGCCAGTCGGCGCGTTCGATCTGCGGCACCACGTATATGAGTTCATCCAGGCGTGACCGCGCGAGTTCGGCGTAAACCAGGTAGGCGATACCGGCGGCTGCGAACAGCAGTCCGAGGCCGATCATCAGGGTTACCAGGCGGACGCGTATCCGCCCAGACGGCCGTGGCGGCCGCGCTGTGCGAGTGATGTCTGGCCCGGAGATGGCGGAACTCAAGGGCGGCACGTTATCTCGTCAACCGCCCTCGATACCTGGTACGGGGGTTAGCCCGATGCCATTAGTGCGGTTGTTGTCTTCGGTGACGGTCCGAGTCGGCTAGGATCGGCTCGTTCAAGTATACGTCGCCGTTCCTGATCTTAATGTTGTATCCGCAACCGGGGTTCGTGCATACCCATGCCTTGTAATGCACGGCAGAACCCTGGCCGCCAAAGTCGGACAGCGGAACAAGGTCACCTTCACCGCACGACTTACACAATGGAAAGCTATCAGATACCACTTCGGCCTCTCCCATTCTTCAGCTACTACATCCCCCGCCAACTACTTCGGTCCGGGGCATTGTCTAAATATTACGGTCTACAATCCGGGTGTGGGTAAAAATTGAGTATAAATAAAGTACTGGTTTCCAAGTCGCACCGATGGTCGAAATCAACAGCCCTGGCCCGGAGCCAGTATCGGGAATGATCGTCCTCGGGATCGAGTCGTCCTGCGATGACACCGCTGCCGCCGTGGTGGTTGACGGTCGTGAAATCCGGTCGAATGTCACCACCTCACAGGCTGAGCTGCACGCCCGCTACGGCGGCATAGTTCCAGAGCTGGCGTCTCGCAGTCACATACAGCAGATCGTGCCGGTGGTACGGGCCGCGCTCACGGAGGCGGGGTTGGCGCTGGGGGAGATAGACGCCATCGCCGTGACGAGCGGACCGGGCCTGGCGGGTTCGCTCATAGTCGGGCTGAACATGGCCAAGGGACTGGCGGCCGCGTCCGGAAAACCGCTCATCGGCGTCAACCATTTGCAGGGGCACGCTTATGCGGCGTGGTTGCACGATCCGGTCACCGCGCCGCAGCCGGTTCCAGCGGCGCCGGAGGAATTATGCGGATTCCCGTTGTTGTGCCTGGTCGTCTCCGGCGGGCACACAGACCTCGCCCTGCTCAAGGCGCACGGAGAGTTTGAGCGAATCGGCCGGACCCGTGACGACGCCGCCGGGGAGGCGTTCGACAAGGCGGCGAGGTTGATGGGACTGGGCTATCCCGGCGGGCCGGTCATCCAGAAAATCGCCGCTGAAGGCGGACCGTCTGATCCGTTGCCGCGGGCATGGATTCCCGGGACATGGGATTTCAGTTTCAGCGGCCTCAAGACGGCGGTGCTGCACCGCGCCCGCGCCGAGGGTATCTACCCGCCGCCGGATGGTGGACCTGACCCCCGGGCCGTGGCGGCGCTGGCAAGGTCATTCCAGGAGGCTGTGGCCGATGTGATAGCGACGAAGACGGCGCGGGCGGCGGAGGAGTTCGGTGTGGGGGGGATAGTGATCGGCGGCGGTGTGGCCGCTAACTCGGCGCTCAGGGAGGCGTTGCGAGATCGATCAAGCGTCCCGGTCATTTCACCACCACCGGCCCTGTGCACGGACAACGGCGCCATGATCGCCGCCGCTGCGTACCGGTACCTGGTGCGTGGTGAGCGATCTGGATGGGACCTGGACGTTATGCCGGGGTTGACCATCCAGCAAGCGCCATCAGCCCCCGCGGCAACGGCCGCCTGAATCCCGGGTCCCCGTACTACGGCCCGGGGTAGCGATATCTGCGCGTGGTGCCGGCCGGTTTCTCCGGGCCGCTGTCTTTTTGCTCCCGGGAGATGGCGAACTTGAGCTCGAACAGCCGATCCCCGAACGATCGCGCCCCCGCCTCGGCCGAGCGGTTTAGCGAGCCGCCGATGTCCTTGCCGTCTGCGCGGAACAGGAGACGGGACGGCGGGGTTCTCAGGTAGAAGTCCCACAACAACACGGCGCCAAGCGCTGCCATAACGATTCCGCCGACGATCCCCACGGTGTCGTTCGTCGCCACCTGCCATATACCGACCGCTGCGATCAGCCCGAGCACGCCCCAGACAAGGGTTGACCGTTCTCGCGCAATGCGTGACACCGTGATGGAGGTGACCTCGGGTATCGGTGCGAACGACCAGTTGCGGTGGTCCTCATCGCCGCCGATGTAGATCACCCGGCGGTCTGTCAGGATGAACCGGTCCAGCCCGTCGACCTCGAGCGTCTCGACGATAGACTCCCCATCGCTGAGCCGGAAACCGTCGATCAGAGATTCGTACCCGGCGTCTCCGGCCGTGACGCCGTCCGGCTCGCCCATTTCGTCAGAGGGCATGTGTTGTAGATGGTCTTCGACTGCCACAGGAGCTCCCGCGGGATTGGTTTCAGCCACACGATAATAGCAGCGCGTTGCGTTGCCACACGCCGGATTCGACGCGCGTAATCCGGGGATTCCTCCCACTCATGGCCGGCATTCCGGTCTAAAGCTCTCGCGCCGGGCCCGGCCTGAGTCTCTCGAAGTATCGGCGTCTAGGTGAACGCGTCGTCCCTGTGCGCCGCCGTGAACTCCCGTCCCTGGCCGATCAATACGGCCTTCATGTCCATCGTCGTGGCGTAGTCAGACCACAGGTGCTTCCCTGCGGCGCGTACCTTCGCCTCCACCTCTTCATGGACGGCGAGAACCTCGGGGTGTTCGGGCTCACCCGGGTGTCCGAGCGACGCCGCCATGTCGTGCGGCCCCCATGCGATCGCGGCAAGGCCGGGTATCGCCAGGATCTCGTCGGCGCGCGCTGCTGCTTCTTTAGACTCGATCTGTGCGCCCACGAGCATGTTGGCGTTAGCGAAATTGGCGAATCCCAGCTTGCCGCCGTACCGGCCCTCGATCACCTCTATGTCGCCGTGTTCCGTGCCGCGTCCGCCTCCCCATGAACGCCGTCCATCCGGCGGGAACAGGCAGGCGTCCGCAAGCGCCTGCGCCTCCTCGGCGTTTTCGATGTGCGGGCCCATGATCCCCTGCAACCCGCGGTCAAGCCAGCGGTTGATCTCGTTTGCGTTGATGTTGGGGACGCGCGCCGTCACGCTCATGCCGTGTGCGTGCGCGACGGAGACGATATCGTCCACGGCGACCGGGTTGAACGCCCCGTGTTCTCCGTCAAGGTGGATGGCGTCAAAGCCGGCCCGGGCGG
>JADFQR010000156.1 GCA_022561735.1 Chloroflexota bacterium
ACCTCCGGTGCCTCGCTCGCCGTGGTCCAGCCCCGCCCCGACCCCGAGTTTGTGGAACGGGTAACGGCACGCCTCTACAAACGCCTTGACCGCCGCCGGGTTCTCCGCCTGGCAGAGCAGGATGCCGTGGACGCCCCGGGCGAGAATCTGGCGAAACTGCCATGCGTTGTATCTGATCGCCTCGGCCGAACCGCCGTCCACCGGCGCCTCCACGATTACCGGCGGGGTCCGATGCCCGCTGTTGGTGGGGCCGCCGTCCACGAGCCCCTGCATGAATCGGTCCAACCCGGCCATATCAAACGCGCCGTGCTCCATGCCGATGTTGATGTAGTCAGCCCACGTCTTCGCCATGCGTTTGCCGGCTTCGTAGGTGAGTTCATTCCCGGTATGTCCGCCCACGTAGTAGACCGGCTGGCCCGCTTCAAACAGCTCGATGATTCGATTTATCCGGCTCGGCATCTATATCCTCAATCCCTGGTTCGTTAAAGCGGCACGGACCACCCGGGTGGTTCGTGTAAAGCCTTCAACAGGCTCCGCCAACCCTGCGCGGGGCTACGCCCATTCCGGGGTTGAACCCCACCGGTCAACCGATACGATTTCCGCCAACGGCTTCCTCGTCACCGGCCCGAAGCGGCCCTGCGGGTATCCGAGTGGAATGCAGTACACCACGCCGGCGCCATCCGGAAGCTCCAGCAGGTCCCTCACATCGTCCTCCACCTTCGCGTGGAGGGAGGTGATGGTCCCTCCGATGCCGAGCCCGCGCGCCGCAAGCAGCAGATTCTGGGTAGCGGGGATTACCGACTCCCGTCCCCCCGGGGCCGTGGTGCAGACAAGGACTATCGCCGGAACTTCGCCGATGTTGTCAGCGAGCGCCATCGCCAGTTTGTAGTGGTCCGGGATGTCCTCCGGCTTGAAGAATCCCTCGTCGTTCCGCTTCGCCCACCACGCAACGCGGTAGATCTCCCCGAAACGTTTCCGGGCGGCGGAGGCCCGGAGCACGATGAAGTGCCACGGTTGCCGGTTCGCCCCGTTCGGCGCCTGCCGGGCGGCATCCAGGATGGTGCGCAGATCGTCGTCAGAAATCGGGTCCGGTTTGATGCGCCGAATCGCTCGAAGCGAGAAGATGGCGTCACCGAGCGTGATATCGAGTTTGTCTGCAGTGGTCATGTATGACTCCGTTCAATCAGTGCGCACTGAATTCTTGAGAAAGCGAGGACAGGTGACACTCAGCCTCCCAGGACCTCAACGTCCGACAACGACCCGAGGAACCCAAGGATGCGCGGCGCTACGATATCGACCTCTCCGCCTGCGCCGCCGTGGTCCTTCCCCTCGACCGGGAAGAAGCGGGCGTCATTTGCCTCAGCGCCCGCTCGTTTCGAGCCTTCAAACGACGGATCTTCGGTTCCACAAAAGAAGAGTTTCGGCACCGGATTTTGCAGCACGTCCGGGGGGCTGGCTGCCCCGGCCCATGACGCAATCGACGCGTGCAGGGCGATCACGTCATTCCTGAGTAGTCGCGTCCGGTCTTCCTCCGAGATGCCCGGCCGGCTTTTGACTTCCCGTTCGTACTCAGCTTGCGTCTCCGGGGGTTTTGCGAGCGACCTCGGATCGTACGGGTTGTAGCCGCCAAGAATCAGCCCGATGAGCCGGTCCGGCTGGTACCGGAGCATCGCTGCGCCGATCAGGCCACCCATTGAATAACCGAAGAAATGAGTCCGTCCGATGCCCAGGTCATCGAGCACGGCAACGACATCTAAGGCCCGATGAAACTGTGAAAATGACTCGACGTCGTGCGGTTTGTCGCTCAGTCCGGCGCCGCGGGCATCGATCAGGATAAGCCGGTATCGATCGCCGAAGCGCTCGGTAAATCCCCGGTCTCTCCAGGTTGCAAGGTCCCCGGTGGTTCCGTGTTGGAGCACCAGCGGAGGGCCGTCGGCATTTCCCTCCACCTCGTAGTTGATACGCACACCGTTGTTATCTGCGTATGGCATCTGCATCCTCCGGCACGTAGGCAGCGCGTTGACCGGTTCATCGGCCAATCGTTCAGGTCATGTCCGGCGGATGGTAGCAGCCGATGTCCCTCGATGCGGTGATACCTATAATTGCCAGCAACATCACACCCCGTGAGATTAACGCCCCCTTGTAACGAACCAGGGGCGCAGCAACCGGAGGCCAGGAGACGCGTATGGTCGCTTCAACATCCGACCCACAGGTCAATCTGGTCCTCGAAAATATCGAGACGATGGTCGCCAGCGAAGGCGGAACGCTTGAGCTTGTGGCGCTCGGAGACACATCGCTGCATGTGAAGTACCTTCCGGGCGTTAACGAAGATTGCCCGGAGTGCGTGCCCACCCGCGACAGCGTCGAGATGTTCATGACGATGTCGCTAAAGATCCACGCTCCCCAGATCACGGATGTCACGGTTGACGAGGGTCCGCCGAACGTTTGATCTCGGGTCGGGTGACCGCCCCCGACAAAATGGGGGCGCGGGCCGGCAAAAGCGGCAGCGAGTAAACCTTCTGACACATCCGTTGCCGGACGAAGAGCGAGCCGTGCAGCCGGGGTGAATCAGGCCGTCGGGTAGTTCGTCGACCCCGGTTACACCGTTCCGGACGTACGACATTCGTGATCTCGCGTGGTTCGCGACGGTCGAAGTTGGCCGCGTTACCGGGCCAGTCACCTGCTCCGTCCAGGAACATCGGTGTGAAATGGTCACGATTGACGCTTTTGAGGAATGCCGAGGGGTCATCGCCGCACTCTGGCCATGGCGGTGACGGTGATGGCGCGGGACGCAAATGCGACCGTTTGATGCTTTTCACGACAACTCTGGCAGCGCAGGAGTTCCGCCCCCAACGCCGTGGGTGTGGTGAGGCCGGTGAGGGCCGAAGTCACTTTGGTCCACAGCGACGGGATTCCCCCTAGCGACCTGCTCGAGTTCGAAATGCACCCGACATCCAGCGGTTGGGAGCGCCCGGAAAGTTCTTCGGCACGGTAAGCTCGGCAAGGTCAGCGCCACACCAGATCAGGGCAGCAGACGGGAGACCGATATCGCGACCGAACCGAGCCCCGGCCAGAAGCTACGAGAGGCGGTAGCCTCCGAGCGTCCGCTCCAGATGCCGGGCGTCATCAACGCCTACCACGCCATGATGGCGGAGGCCGTCGGCTACCGGGCGCTGTACCTGTCCGGGTCCGGCGTCGCAGGGGCGTCGTACGGTCTGCCTGACCTGGGCATGACGACCCTGAACGAGGTCGTAGAGGACGTGCGCCGAATTACCGGGGCGAGCGATCTGCCGCTGCTGGTTGACGCCGATACCGGCTGGGGTGACGCCTTGATGATCAACAGGGCGATCACGGAGCTGGCGCGCGCCGGCGCCGCCGGGGTCCACATAGAGGACCAGGTGCAGGCCAAGCGCTGCGGGCACCGTCCGGGAAAAGAGGTCGTGCCGCTGGAGGAGATGGTTGACCGGATTACGGCCGCAGTTGACGCCAAACCGAACCCGGGATTTGTAGTGATGGCGCGCATCGACGCGCTGGCCGTAGAAGGCATGTCGTCTGCGTTAGACCGCGCCCGGGCCGTTGAGGCGGCAGGCGCAGACATGCTGTTCCCGGAGGCGATGCCCGAACTGGACGACTACCGCAAGTTCACGGATGCCGTTGATATCCCCGTGCTGGCCAACCTGACGGAGTTCGGGCTGACGCCGTCGTTCACCACCGGAGAACTGGCCGGAGTGGGTGTTGCAATCGCCCTCTACCCGCTTTCAGCGTTCAGGGCCATGAACGCCGCAGCACTGAACGTGTTCCGGACGGTCCGGGCCGAGGGCACGCAGGCGTCGGTGATCCCGGCAATGCAGACGCGGGACGAGTATTACGATTTCCTGAACTACCGGGAATACGAGCAGAAGATCGACGCACTGTTCGCCGCAGATTCACCGGGTTCAAAGGACTCAACAGAAGGGAACGCGCAATGACCAGCGGCTCAAGAGCAGGTGGACTCGCAGGCATGGTCGTCGGCGAAACTCAGATTTCGACCGTCGGCCAGGAAGGTCACGGCCTGACTTACCGCGGCTACACGATCGAGGATCTGTCCTCGAAATCGACCTTCGAAGAGGTTGCGTATCTCCTGATTCACGGTGAGCTGCCGGACACCTCCCAGCTCGCCGATTACAAGGCCGAGCTTGTTTCTATGCGCGCTCTCCCGCCCGCGCTGAAGACGGTTCTCGAACAGATTCCTGCAAATGCTCACCCGATGGACGTTCTGCGCACCGGGTGCTCGGCGCTCGGGACGATGGAGCCGGAGGGGGATGGGCGAAGCCAGGAAT
>JADFQR010000157.1 GCA_022561735.1 Chloroflexota bacterium
GAGGACCATGTACCAGATGCGCTGGGCTCTGACTGTGTAGTTGTCCGGCGCGTTGACCGGGGTGTACACACCGGGCGTCAGAACAAACGGCGCGTCGTAGATGAAGTTGGACTGGGACGTGGCTATCCAGTCAGCCGTGCCGTTGAGGCTGGTCCGGTTTGAGAGGCGCGCTCCTGTCGACAGGGATGACAGCATCGCTGCCGTAGCGGTCCCGAGGATGGCGAGCGCTACAACGGCCTCGATCATCACAAACCCGATCTGCCGACGCCGGGCGCCGGGTTTGCCAGAGCGGCGAGACCCGGTGTTGCGCGTGCGGGTAATGCGCTTGAGCAACCGGGCCGTCATACTGACCATCAGGCTTTCCCCTCACGCCAGATCAGGCGTTAAGCCGCTTCCGTCTGGAAACGACCACACCATGGTCCGTTGCCGCGGATGGGCCGGAGGTGACCGCTCGTGTGCGTTGCGTGTGGGACCGTCGATGCCCGATCAATACGCCCACCGGACCGGGCGTTCGCTCACCGCCGCAACACGTTTTGGGAGCGCCAGAGCGCTGAACGCATCCGCTCGATCGCATCGAGGCCAGCGAAACTGGCTGTCACGGCGATCGCCGTCGCTGCCCGGCAGCGAACGGCTCAAGAGCCCGGCCCAGATACTCCTCGCAGACGCCGCCGCCCCGAACGGGCGCCCCGGGCCGGTGGACCTGTTGGCGTCGCGGGTTTTTCCCGGGGTTGCCGTTTCGCCCGTGCAGAGCCCCGGCGCACCCCGTATGTCACGTTCAGCCGCCAGCGAGTCGCTGCTTCCGAAACACCCCGGGCCGCCATCGAGCGCGCACGCTCAATAGCCGGAGGCAAGGTACTTACAGTCGAGCGTCGCCTTCTTCCCGGAGTTAGTCGCCCAGCGTGCCCAGCACGGAGTACATCGGCATGATCACGGCGAGGGCCATGAACCCGACCAACATCGCGATCGCTACCGTCGACAGCGGTTCCAGCAGGGCGACAAATGACTTGAGTGTGTCGTCCGCAGACTTGGCGTAGAAGGTGGCCATACGGCGCAGATTGGTATCCAGGGTGCCCGTGTTCTCGCCCACGCGCAGCGCCTGCGTGAAGGTCGTCGGAAACACCCCTGTGTCCGCCAGCGGACGGGCCAGGCCGTCACCGGCAAGCAGGCGCTTGCGGGTGGTGACAAGGGCGGCCCGGATTACATCGTTAGAGGCCGTCTCCGTAGCCACATCCAACGCTTCCGGAAGGGAAAGTCCGGCGTCAACAAGCGAGGACAGCGCGGCCGATATGCGTGCCGTATCGGTCTGAATAACTACCGATGAGAGCACGGGGATACGGAGCTGTAAACGGTGCCATGCGGCGTGCCCGCGCTTGCTCTTCAGGTAACGGATCGCACCAAAGACGATCACCGCCAGACCTACGAGTATCTCCAACGGATTCGCCGTCAGGCTTTCAGACATGAATATCAAGACCCGCGTCGGGAGCGGAAGGGTTGTATCCAGGTTACGGAACAGGTCGATCATCGGCGGCAGGGCCACCGTGAGCATCAGGACCGTGACTGCCAGCCCGAGCGTCAGGACGATCATCGGGTAGATCATCGCCTTGCGTGCGTCAGCGATGGCCGAGTCAGCCGTATCCAGGAAGCCCGCCGCCTGGCGCAGCGCATCGGTTATCGGCGCGCCGTGGTCCGCCGTAGAGATGGTACGCACGAAGAACCGGTTGAACACCTTTGGATAGCGATCCATCGCGTCAGCAAGCGGCCGGCCGGAGTTCAGGTCATCCATCAGGCCCTGGATCACCATTTCAAAGGGACGGCCGGCGCGGGCCTCCTTCATAAGTTGCAACGCCGGTACGGCCGGCACCCCGGCCTCGATCAGCGTCGCGAATTCGCGGGCGAACCCCACCACCTCAGCCGTCTTGATCTTCAGGCTCTTGGTGAGCAGTCCGAAGAAGTACCTCTCAGGCGCGTCTTTTGACTTTTTCTTCCGGCGCGCTTTTGGGACGGATCTTGCACGTGTGCTCATGCGGTGTGGACACTCCGAAGGACTTCAAAAAGCGTTGTCGTTCCGTCCATGACCTTGCTCAGTCCGTCTTCCTGCATAAGTTCAAGCCCATCATTGACCGCCTGATCCATCAACTCCAGGTACCCGGCCTCCGCCATCACCTTTGCGCGGAAGTCGTCGGTCGCTGTCAGTACCTCAAATATTCCGGTCCGGCCGTAGTAGCCGGTCTCAGCGCAGAAGTGACAGCCCTCGCCCTTGTAAAGCTGGATATCGTCCGGCGCCGGGTGCCCGAGCGCTTCAAGCCCGGCGCGTTCACCGCCATCCGGGGTGTACAGGACCGGGCAGTGCGTATCGATCTTCCGAACCATCCGTTGAGCAGCGACGCCGAGCAGAGCGGACGCTAGAAGGAAAGGCTCAACCCCGAGATCGATGATCCGGGTTACCGCCCTCACGGCGTCGTTGGCGTGTACGGAGGACAGCACGAGATGCCCGGTCAACGCCGCCTGTACTGCGGTGCGCGCCGTCTCCTGGTCACGAATCTCGCCGACAAGGATGACGTCCGGGTCCAGACGAAGGACTGCACGCAGGATCTCGGCAAATCCAAGCCCGACCCGGTCCGACACTTCCAGCGAATTGATACCCTCAAACCGGTACTCCACCGGGTCTTCGATGGTGATGATGTTCGATTGCCTGTTATCAAGCTGGTTGAGGGCCGCGTACAGGGTGGTCGTTTTCCCGGCGCCGGTTGGCCCGGCGACGAGCAGAATGCCGTACGGCGCCTTCAACATCTTGCCGATGTCGCTCGCCGGTCCTCCCCTCAGTCCCAGGTCGTCCAACGAAAAGAGCTGGAGTGACTTGTTCAGGATCCGCAGCACGATCATCTCGCCGTGGACCGTGTCCGCCGTCGCGGCGCGAATGTCCAGGTTTGAGTTGCCGACCTTGAGAGAGAAGTGGCCGTCCTGCGGCCGGCGGCGCTCGGCGATGTCCATGCCCGCCATCACTTTGAGCCGGGAGAGGATGGCCCCGTGTGACGCCCGGGGAAAGCCGGCGATTTCCTGCAGGAACCCGTCTACCCGAAACCTGACCCCTACCCGGTCTTCAAATGGCTCGATGTGAATGTCTGTCGCCCGCGCCTTGACCGCCTGCGCCATCAAGCTGTCGAGGGCGGCGATAACAGGACTGTCTTCCTCGTCCATTTCGTTGTACGAGGCCTCTTCTCGTACAAGCGGGATCTCGCGCACAGGCTCGCGCTCGTCAGCGCCGTAAGCGTTGGGACCGGAGAATCGGGCGTCCATTGCCTGGACCACGTCTTCAGGCATCTGGGCCGAGTAGTGCACGTCAATCGCCCGCAGGATGTCCGCCGGGTCCCCAAGGACAGGCATGACCTCCATGCGGGTCCGCGCCTCAAGGTTCCGGATGGCAACGTAGTCGGATGGGTCCGCCATCACGACCGTCAGGCGACGCCCCTCGGCCCTTGCCGGGAACGCACGGTGCGCCCGCGCCAGCCGCTCCGGCACCATGTCGGTCGCCATGTCTTCCGGTTTGAGCGCGGACCAGTCAAAGGTCCGAGGCCCGCTCTCACTGTCCGACTCGCTGTCCGGTTTGGTCCCGGGCTTCCCGTCTCCGGACGGGGTTTCATCAGCGCCCCGTGCGAAACGTTCAGGGACTGCCGGGTCATCCGGTGCGAGCACCTCGTTGTAACGTCCGTATCTGTGGTGGTGTCAGTGATATCAGTCACGCGGCGGCCTCCAGTCCCCGGGTCGTATCCAGGATTTCGGTGCGATTCCCGGTGCAAATCCAGCCCGCCCCGATAGCAACGCGTACGGCGTGGGCCCGTCCGCGAGCGCCGAGCTTGTCCAGCACATGGGACATGTGGTTTTTGACGGTGCGTTCCGCGATCCCCAGCGATACGCCAATCTCCTGGTATGAAAACCCGTCAGCAACCGTCTCAAGGACGTCACGTTCCCGCCCGCTTAGAGGACACGGGACGGACACTGAACTTGCCGGTTTGACCGCGGGCGGGGGCGTTACGCCCGTTACGCCAAGAAAACGCCGGCGTAGTTCAACCGCCAGCTCCCAGACGAGCGCTGGTTGCCCCGCCAGATCCCGCTGTATGGGAGAGCCTCCGCGTCCGATCTCGATCACAGCCTTGAACAGGTCTTCCGGGTTGTCTCGGCCAACACAGCCTCGTGCTCCGGCAGCAACAGCGAGCGCCATATTTTCCCGGCCCACACGTTCTGAGAGAACGATCGCCGGGATGCCCTCCCCGCCCCCGCCGGCGGTAAGCAACCTGTCCAGCAGAGTT
>JADFQR010000158.1 GCA_022561735.1 Chloroflexota bacterium
GCCACGGCGTCATCATCTCGCGCGCCTATGAGGAACTCCGGGAACTGGCCGAGAACGCCCAGATCCCGGTCGTCAGCACCCTGCTCGGCATTAGCTCCTTCCCGGAAGACCACGTGCTCAGCACTGGATTCCCGGGCATGCACGGCATGGCCTACGCAAGCCTGGCATTGGACCAGGCGGACCTGATCATCAACATCGGCGCACGCTTCGACGACCGGATTACGGGCGACCCAAAGAGGTTCTCGCCGAACTCGAAGAAGATCCACATCGACATCGACCCGGCGGAGATCAACAAAAACATCCGGGTTGAAGCGCCGGTTCTCGGCGACGTTCGACACGTGCTCGCGCAACTGAACCCGATGGTGAAAAAGACGACTCACCCGGAGTGGTTGCGCCACATCGAGCAACTGAAGGCGGATCACCCTTCCCTGAGGATCCGGGAGACCGACGATCTCCTCGGGCAGCAGGTGATCAAGTCCGTCTCGGACGCAACCCGGGGTGATGCCCTGATAGTCACGGGCGTGGGCCAGCACCAGATGTGGGCGGCGCAGCATTACCAGTTCAGGAACGCCAACTCCTGGTTCACTTCAGGCGGCCTCGGCACGATGGGTTACGAGATCCCGGCCGCCATGGGCGTCCAGCTTGCTCACCCTGACAAAGAGGTGTGGACGTTCTGCGGCGATGGCGGTGTGCAGATGACGCTGTCAGAGTTCGCAACGATCGCAGAGAACAACCTGCCGGTGAAGATCGCAATCCTGAACAACAACATGCTCGGGATGATCACCCAGTGGCAGGACATGGTGTTCAACAAGAACTTCTACGCCAACACCTACACCGGTAACCCGGATTTCGTGAAACTGGCGGACGCGTACGGCATCAAGGGGATGCGCGTTACAAGCCCGGACCAGCTCGAGGGCGCTATTAAAGAGGCGCGCGCCCATCCGGGCCCGGTGGTGATCGACTTCGTGATTCATGCCGAGGAGCACGTGTTCCCGATGATCCCGTCCGGACAGTCAGTGGCCGAGTTGATCGAGGAGCGTCTTTAGATGGCGGACGTGATGGCAAACGGACTGGCGCGCCGCACGCTGGTGGCGCTGGTCGAGAACAAGCCCGGGGTCCTGGCACGCATCGCGATGCTGTTCCGGCGGCGCGGCCTGAACATAGCCAGCCTGGCGGTAGGATCGTCTGAGCAGAGTGACCTCTCCCGCATGACATTTGTCGTGGAGGGAGACCCGACTACCGTCGGACACATTGCCAAGCACCTGGACAAGCTGATCGATGTGGTCGACGTAGCGGACATCAGCGACGCCAACGTCGTCTGGCGTGAGCTGGCGATGGTCCGCGTCCGCGCAACGCAGGAAAGCCGGCCCCGTGTCATTCAACTGGCAAACATATTCCGCGTGAGCATCGTTGACGTAGGCGCTGAGGCCGTGACGATGGAGATCACGGGGGATACGGCCAAGATCGACTCGATGATTACGCTCATGGAGGAGTTTGGCGTTGAGCAGGTGATGCGCACCGGCCGGGTGGCCATGCTGCGCTCTGCGCTCTCCCCCGGTGGGCAAGACGGCGAGTTTGGCGCGCAGATTACCAGCAACGTCCCGGTCCGTGATGGGTTGGAGTCCGGCAGCGTCTAGGCGCGCCAACCGAGCCTCGAAAACGCCCAGGAAAGATCATTAGCTACCCGTAACCCGTAATAAACGCCAAGAGGAATCTGGATGGCCACTCTCTACTACGACAAGGACATCGACACCTCCATACTGAAGGAGTCGAAGATCGCGATCCTCGGGTACGGCAGCCAGGGTCACGCGCATGCGCAGAACCTCAAGGACAGCGGATTCGACGTGGTCGTCGGGCTGTACGAGGGTTCAAAATCCTGGCCGAAGGCGGAGGAAGACGGCCTTGAGGTCATGACGGTCGCTGAGGCCACAAAAGCGGCTGACGTGGTGATGTTCTGCCTGCCGGACACGACCGTTGCAGAGGTGTACAAGAACGAGGTCGCGGACAACATGGAGCAGGGGAACATGCTCATGTTTGCCCACGGCTTCGTGATTCATTACGAACAGGTCAAGCCGCCGGAAGGGATCGATGTCACGATGATCGCCCCCAAGGCTCCCGGCCACCGCGTGCGGGCGGTGTACGAACGCGGTCTCGGCGTGCCGTCCCTGATAGCAGTGCATCAGGACGCTACAGGCAACGCCCACAGCCGCGCGCTGGCGTACGGAGCGGGGATCGGCAGCGGCCGCGCCGGCATCCTGGAGACGACGTTCAAGGAAGAGACGGAGACCGATCTGTTCGGTGAGCAGGCCGTCTTATGCGGCGGGGTCACGTCTCTTATCAAGGCCGGCTTTGAGGTGCTCACGGAAGCGGGTTACCAGCCGGAGTCGGCCTACTTTGAAGTCCTCCACGAGCTGAAGTTGATCGTGGACCTCATCTACACCGGCGGCCTTGAGGGGATGCGCCACTCCATCAGCACAACTGCGGAGTACGGCGACTACACCCGGGGACCGGAAATCATCGGCCCAGAGGTCAAGGAAAACATGCGGAAGGTTCTCAAAGACATCCAGTCCGGCGCTTTTGCCCGGGAGTGGATCGCTGAGAACGACGAAGGCCTGCATCGCTACAACGCGTTGAAGGCGAAAGACAAGGCTCACCCGGTCGAAGTGATCGGGCGCGAGCTGCGCAGCATGATGCCCTGGCTTGAGTCGACAACCTAACCCCGCAGACCGCGGGGCCACCGAAAGTTCCCTGGTAACCCCTGACAACCAGGGAGGTTATCGGGGGATCACCGGCGGCGACGCTGTCCAGCCATGGGTCGGGAGTTTAGAAATGGCGCAATCTGACGTAGCGACACACGACAAAGTAATCATCTTTGACACCACCCTCCGGGATGGCGAGCAGTCCGCAGGCGCAGGCCTGACGCCGGACGAGAAGCTCCGGATAGCGCGGCAACTCCAGAAGCTCGGCGTTGACGTGATCGAGGCCGGGTTCGCCGCAAGCTCGACGGGAGACTTCCAGGCCGTCCAGCAGATCTCTCGCGAGATCAAGGGGCCGGTGATCTGCTCGCTCGCCCGGGCGGTGCCGGGTGATATCGATGCCGCGTGGGAGGCGATCAAGGACGCCGAGCGTCCGCGCATCCACGTCTTCCTGTCCAGCTCAGAGATCCACATGGCGCACCAGATGCGCAAGGGCGCAGAGGACATCCTCGGCATGGCGGTCGACTCCGTGAAGCGGGCAAAGTCCCACTGCGACGACGTGGAGTTCTCGCCGATGGACGCGACGCGTACCGACCCGGAGTTCCTGTACCGGATACTCGAGGCGACGATCGAGGCCGGAGCGACCACGGTCAACATCCCGGACACCGTCGGGTACTCAAACCCGGAGGAGTTCGGGGCGTTGATAAAGGGCGTCTTTGAGAACGTGCCGAACATAGGCAAAGCGACCGTCAGCGTGCACTGCCACAACGACCTCGGGCTGGCCGCCGCCAACAGCCTTGCGGCCGTGGAGAACGGTGCGCGCCAGGTTGAGGGCTGCATCAACGGACTCGGGGAACGCGCCGGGAACGCCTCGCTGGAAGAGGTGATGATGGCGCTGGAGACGCGCTTCGACCACTACGGGGTCAAGAGCAGCGTCAACACGCGTGAAATCGGTCCTTCAAGCCGGCTCGTCGCGGACCTGTTCGGGTTCGCCATACAACCGAACAAGGCTATCGTCGGGCAGAACGCGTTCCGCCACGGCTCTGGCATCCACCAGGACGCCTATCTGAAAGAGCGGACAACCTTTGAGATCATGGAGCCGGAATCGGTTGGATGGCGGGGCGAGGCCATCGTCATGGGCAAGCTGTCCGGACGCGCCGGCCTGCGATCACGGCTCAAGGACCTGGGCTTCGAACTCGATGACAAGGAACTGGCCGACCTGTTCCCGCGCTATAAAGAACTGGCCGACCAGAAACGGGAGATCACCGACTTTGACCTGCAGGCGCTCATGTCTGAGCAGCATCGCTTCGCGGACACGGCCGGGCAGTACAGGTTCGAGGGGGTCAAGGTTGAGTGTGGTGACATGGTGACGCCGACGGCGACGGTGACGGTCCAGCTTCCCGATGGCGAGAGCCGGACGGTCACGGCGCAGGGGACGGGGCCGGTTGACGCGGTCTGCAAAGCGGTCGACGAGATCGTAGGCTACGCCTGTAACCTCACTGAATTCGCTGTCACCTCGGTTACCGACGGCATCGATGCTATCGGCGAGGTGACGATCCGCGTCGAGGACAGCGAGGGCCATATCTAC
>JADFQR010000159.1 GCA_022561735.1 Chloroflexota bacterium
AGGGTGCTGGACGCGCCGGACGCGATGGCCGGGTTGCCGGTCGCCAAGTTGATCGAAAAGGGCTCCGTGACGACCACTTCGACGGTGTCCGCCGTCGTGTCCTGGCCGGGAGACGCGGCCGGGTTAGACGCGTCCGACTCGCCGCCGCCACATGCGACCGCAAACACCGTACTGGCTGCAAACACAGCGAGAAAAACGCTGCGCAGACTTCTCCGGCGGCGGAACGCCGTCAAAAACGGCCGGGGGAAGGACAATACCCTTGTGGTTGCGCCGGATTCAGCGTCGTGGAACATTTGCCAGTGGTCTCCGTGGTCAAAAACGTGACCACACATGAAAGGTTAACCGGGTCTGTCGATCACTCCTGCATGGGGAGACGATTCGTTACCGGTCCGTCTCTCATCAGCCTATCCCGGGGAGTGACACCCCACATTAGTTGATACGCAAGGTCCGGTACGTACGGTTTCGCGGATCTGGCCAGCCCGGGCGGTGATTCATCGCACCGGCCGGTCGTCTAGCCGTGACAGGCCGTCCGAATCTCCGCGAGACGATCGTCCAGCGCCGTCCGCAGGTTCTCGATCGGCACACGGATCTGTTCCATCGTGTCCCGGTCTCGGATCGTCACCGCGTTGTCCTCTTCCACCGTCTGGAAATCGACCGTCACGCACAGCGGCGTGCCGATCTCATCCTGTCGCCGGTAGCGACGCCCGATACTCTGCGTATCGTCAAACTGGGCGTTGAAATGGGCCCTCACCAGATCGTAAACCTCGCGCGCCTTCGGGGTCAGCTTCTCATTACGGGAGAGGGGCAGCACCGCGACCGCCACCGGCGCGATGTCCGGGTGGAAATGTAACACCGTGCGCTTGTTCTTGCCCTCACCCTCCTCGTCATAAGCATCCGAGAGAAACGCCAGCGCTGACCGATCTGCGCCCATCGCCGGTTCCACAACGTACGGCACGAAACGCTCACCGGCCTCGTCGTCAAAGTACGAAAGATCGCGGCCGCTGCGTTCGATGTGCGCCTTGAGGTCAAAGTCTGTGCGGTTTGAGATCGTCTCAAGCTCGCCCCAGCCCCACGGGAACTCGTACTCGATATCCGACGAGCCCTTCGAGTAGTGCGGCAACTCGTCGGCTTCATGCGCCCTGGTGCGGAGCTTCTCGCTGCGGATGCCGAACTTCTTGAACCAGTCGTTTGAGAAATCGATCCAGTAGCGATGCCACTTCTCGTCCGAGCCGGGCTTGCAAAAGAACTCCATCTCCATCTGCTCAAACTCACGCGTGCGGAAGATGAAATTCCCGGGGGTGACCTCGTTACGGAACGACTTGCCGATCTGGGCGATCCCGAACGGAATACGCTTGCGGGTCGTGGTCTGGACGTTGTCAAAGTTGATGAAGATGCCCTGCGCCGTCTCCGGCCTCAGGTAAACCACAGCGGCTTCGTCTTCAACAGGTCCCATAAAGGTCTTGAACAGCAGATTGAACTGGCGAGGGGCGGAAAGCTCCGCGGCGCCACAGTGCGGGCAACTGTCTCCAACATCGTCGCCGCGGAATCTCCGGTGGCAACTGCCACACTCAACAAGCGGGTCGGAGAAATTTTCGACGTGCCCGCTCGCCATCCACACTTCAGGACTCTGGAGAATCGCAGAGTCCAGGCCGACGATGTCGTCACGGTCGCGCACCATAGACTTCCACCACATCTCTTTCACGTTGCGCTTCAACTCGACCCCGAGCGGTCCGTAGTCCCATGTGCTCCCGAGGCCGCCGTAGATTTCCGAGGCCTGGAAAACGAAACCACGCCGCTTGGCGAGGCCGACAATGGTGTCGAGATCGGTGTGGTCGATAGTTCGTGAGATCGGTGACATCAGCAATCCAGGCGCGTCGCCATGCGGGAGCGGTTGAAGAGGTGACGCGGGAAAAGGGTGACGGCCCGGCTGGCTGCGGGGCCGAACGACAAGTTTAGCGAGTGCGCGACCGTACAGCGCGACCGATTCGTTCCACAGATGCGATTTTGCGTTGACACAGTGTCCATCGTTGCCTACATTCCCGGCATCACCGAACACCGGCGGAATTGGCTGATGCGTTCGCGAGGGCGTTTGCCGGTGCGATTGGAGAAGAAATGTCCGATGTAACCAATCTCGACGGAGCGATAACCCTCGTAACCGGAGCGGCGCGCGGGTTAGGGCAGGGCATAGCTGAAGTGCTGTCAGAACGCGGCGCCGTCATCGCCGTGTCAGACCTTGATCAGGATGCAGCCGGGGCAGCGTCAGACGCTATCAACTCAAACGGCGGCAGGACAATAGCGTTTGGGGGAGACACCACAAGCCAGGACTCGATGGACGCGCTCGCCGCAGCGGTGCTCGGGGAGTTCGGCCGCATCGACATCCTTGTGTGCAACGCCGGGGTGATAGGAGCGCCGGGCTACCAGGAACGGGCCGATCACACGGAGGCTGACTGGGACGCCACGTTCGGGGTGAACGTAAAAGGGTTCGTCCACACGGTGAACTCGGTCGCTCCGCACATGAAAGAGCGGCGTTCCGGAAAGATCGTCAACATCGCGTCGCACGGCGGCAGGAAGCCTCGCGGGGCGCGCCCGGTGCTTGGCAGTATTCAGGCGCCGTACTCGGTGTCCAAGGCGGCCGTGATCCAGTGGACGCACCTCCTGGCGATAGAGCTTGCGGCCTACAACATCAACGTGAACGCCGTATGCCCGGGGGTGCTCTGGACCCCGATGTGGGAGATGATCGCTGAGAACCGAAAGGCCAACGACCCGGCACTGGCGGAGTTCACGCCCCGGGAGATCTTCGAGCAGAGCATCAAGGACCGGATGCCTATGGGCCGGGAGCAGACGCCGCGCGATATCGGCAAAGCGGTCGCCTTCCTGGCGTCCGACGATGCATCTGAGATCACCGGACAGGCGCTTAACGTCAACGGCGGGGCGGTGATGAACTAGTGGGCGGCGCCGGTTCGATTCCCGGGTTCCCGGTATTTGAAGATCAAGAGCGCGCTTGTGCCTGACTCGTACGATGTGGTCGTGATCGGCGGCGGCGTTATGGGGTGCGCCACGTTGCACTACCTGGCGAAGATGGGCGTGACCAACACGTTGCTGCTTGAGCGCGACACGCTCGCCTCGGGGTCCACCGGCCTCTCGATGACCATCCTGCGCATGCACTACTCGAACGCGATCACGACGCGCATGGCAAAGGAGAGCCGGGACGTGATCGCCGATTTCGAGTCAGAGACCGGTCATCCCGGCGGATTCGTCAACACCGGGTACCTGTTCCTCGTCGGGCAGGGCCAGGAAGAGGCGCTGCGTAACAACGTCGCCCTACAGCAATCGCATGGTGTCGACGCTCGCGTCCTCACGCCGGAGCAGGCGTCGTCGTCCTGGCCCGACATCGTTTTCGAGGACGTGGCTGCCATCGCTTACGAGCCCGATTCCGGGTACGCCGACAGCTCAGCCGTCACGAACGGGTTTGCGCTGAGCGCCCGTGAATCCGGGGCGCATGTCCGGCTTGGAGCTACCGTCAGCGGGATAGTTGTCGAAAGCGGCCGGGCGGTCGCGGTCGAAACCGCTGAAGGACGGATCAATGCCGGTGCGATCGTGCTCACGGCCGGACCCTGGATACCGGAGTTCCTCCACTCGGTCGGGGCGCCATTGCCGCTTTCGTGGGTGCGACATCAGGTGGTCAAGATCCATCGGCCCCTGAACAGGATCCCGACGCACCCGATAATCGCCGACACATCCAACGGCATCTCGTTCCGTCCGGACGCCGGCGACGTGACACTGATCGGCATCCGGGAGGACCCGACGGACCGAGACACCTACAACCGGTCAGTAGACCCGTCCTGCGCTGCCGAGTCGCTGGAATACCTGGTGCAGCGCTATCCGGCCTTTGACGAAGCCGGTTGGGACGGCGGATGGGCCGGGTTGTTCACCATCACGCCGGACTACCACCCGGTGATCGACCGCGTCCCGGGCGTCGACAACCTGGTGGTCGGAGCGGGCTTCTCCGGCCACGGCTTCAAGCTGTCTCCCACGATAGGCCGGGCGCTTGCCGAGTTAGCTGTTGACGGGAAGACGACGAGCATCGACATGACTCCGCTCCGCTTCACGCGGTTCGCAGAAGGTGATCTGCTCAAGTCGTCCTACGGGGCAAACGTGTTCGCGTAACCTGCGGCCCGAGGTTTCAGGGAACTCTGTTGGCCGGATCCATAAGACGGTGGGCCGGCGGGGCGACGCGTTCGCTGACCGAGATCGCACGTCTACGAGGTCGCCTCGC
>JADFQR010000160.1 GCA_022561735.1 Chloroflexota bacterium
TCCTGCCCCCCGGCGAAAAATAAGACCCCGGGTGGGGCGAACTACTTCTTGATGGTACTGCCGGTAACCCGCGGGTCTGGGCCAGCCGTGCGAAACGCTCGACTCACCGGGATGAAGGGAACATTCGCGGGCTGCGCAACGTCTCTATAGTTCCTGACCGTGATGCGTATGCGGTCTGACGGTCCGAAATCCCGGTCACGCCGGCCACAACGGACGCCACAACGGACGATGGAGGTGACGAGGTGACGACCATGACACGGAGACGCTCAATTTGTTTCGCACTCCCGGCGCTGCTTCTCATCGCCGTTATCGCGGGTTGCGGCGTGAGCGGTGGGAGCGGTTCAAGCGACGACTCGGGTGAAACGATAAGCGCTAGAGGCGGGAGAGCTGCCGCCGCAACCGCCGCTCCTGCAGCAACCGCGGCACCGGGACCGGCAGCTGCAGCCGCTCCCGCGGCAACGGCTGCTCCCGGCTTTGCGAGGCTGCCCGGTCCTGCCGGGGACGTGGCAAACACCGTCGCGTCTAACCTGGATAGCCAGGTACGGGCCATCGCTTCCCTTGACCGGATCATCGTCCGAACGGTTGAAATGACGCTCGTCGTAAAGGACGTCAACCGGGCGATGGATGAGATCGGGGAACTTGCGGTCGCGTCCGGCGGGTGGATCGTTGCATCGACACGCAACGGACGGCACACCGCATTCATCTCGTTCCGTGTACCCGCCGCTGGGCTTGATGCCACGCTCGACAGCGTGCGGTCATTAACCGTGGAGGTGGAGTCTGAAAGCTCTACGTCGCAGGACGTAACAGATGAATTCACGGACCTGGAGGCGCGGATTCGTAGTCAGAAAGCTACAGAGGACTCGCTCCTCACGCTGCTCGCCAGCGCCCGGACCGTGGAAGATACGCTCCGGGTGCAGACCGAGCTGGGCCGAATCCGGCAGGAACTGGAGAGCATGGAGGGTCGGCTGAATCTACTTGCTCAGACCTCAGCGTTCTCACTGGTCAACGTTTTCCTTAACGCCGAGCCGACCGAGATGCAGGTGAATGCCGGAAGTGACCTGGCGGTGGCGGTGGGCGAGCCGACGACATTCAGCGCGACGCTGCAGCCGCCGGAAGGGATGGATAGTTTCGAGATCACCTGGGATTTCGGGGACGGAGCGGCCTTTGGGATTCGGCGCACTGCGGCCACGCTTGTTGAGGGCCAGCGCATTACGGCGGCGGTGACGCACGTTTACGAGTCCGAGGAGAATTCGCCGTTCCTGGTAACGGTCGAGATCACCGGAATCGGCGATTCCGGCGTCGCTGAGGGCAGCGACAGCCTGATCGCCACCGTGAGCGAGGTCCCGGTGATTGATGTCTTTGCCGGAAATGGGATCAAGGTGGAAGCGGGCGAGAGCGTCACCTTCTCAGGCACCTTCACAAGGCCCGAGGGGCTGGACAACCTCACATTCCGCTGGAACTTTGGCGACGGCTCCCGGCCGGTAGAGGGAGTCATCGAGGCCGGCGTGACCTTCGCTGAGGCCTCCCACACCTACGCCAATGATCGGCCGACACCTTACACCGCGACACTTGTAGTCTCCGGGGCCAGTGAGGCTGCCAGCGAGGTTGAAGGACGCAGCTCCCTGAACGTCAGGGTGGTGGAGGCCAGGGGCTGGTTGATCACTGACTGGAACCTGGGGGATGCCTTTAAAGACGGGGTGCAGATTCTGTCGTGGGTCGGCGTATACGGGGTTCGCGGGCTGGTCTGGGCGGTCGCGTTGAGCCCGGTCTGGATCTTGTTTGCGGTGCTGGTCTTCGGTGTCCGGAGATGGAGACGAAGACTGGCGTGAATGGTGAGCCGGTCGATGGGCGCGCTTCATCGACCGGCTACATGAACCCCATGTCCCGGAGGGCCCGAGCGTGGGTGGGGAGACGTCTGCCTGGAGACCCATCCCCTTGTATGTTGGCTGGGTGTGGGCGGGGGACCGAAATCCCCTGGGGCATCATGGCCCGTGGGTGAGCGTGGCTCCCCGCCCGCATGTCGTTTTTACCCGAACAGTCGCCTGGGTTACAAGGCCCGCAATCGCAAGGATGGGATAAACGATGCCTGAGTCAAGCACTTTCGTTGGGATCGATGTCTCGAAGCGGCACCTGGATGTGCATGTAGCCCCCGCCGGTGAGTCGTTCCGGTTGGACAACACACAGAAGGGATCGGACGAGCTCGGCGTCCGGTTGGCCGGTGTGACGCCTTCTCTAGTGGTCCTTGAGGCGACCGGGAAGCTGGAGGTGGTGTGCGCCTCGTCCCTCTCCAGCATGGGGCTCCCGGTGGTGGTGGTGAACCCCCGGCAGGTGCGTGACTTCGCCCGTGCTATCGGACGGCTGGCCAAGACCGACACCATTGACGCGGCTGTGATCGCACATTTTGCGGCGGCGGTGAAGCCGGAGCTGCGGCCTCTGCGGGATGCCGATGAGCGAGGGTTTGATGAGTTGCTCACCCGGCGGCGCCAGATCGTGGAGATGCTTACCGCCGAGAAGAACCGGATGAAGATCACCTTCACCGCCCTCGTACGCAGAGAGATCAAGAACCACATCGCCTACCTGGAGCGGCGTCTTGGAAAGGCGGACGGCGCACTCGCTGACGCCATCGAGGCGAGTCCGGCGTGGCGCGTGAAGGAGGAACTCCTCCGGTCCGTCCCGGGAGTCGGTGAGGTGACGGCCCGCACCTTGATCGCAGAGTTGCCGGAGCTGGGCCGCCTCTCCCGCAGAGAGATCGCCAGCCTGGTCGGCGTGGCGCCCATCAATCGCGACTCCGGGATGATGCGCGGCAGACGCACCGTCTGGGGCGGCCGGCGGTCGGTGCGCAACGTCCTCTACATGGCGGCACTCGCCGCCACACGCTGCCATCCCGAACTACGCGCCTTCTACCAGCGGCTGGTCGCTGGCGGCAAGCCCAAGAAGGTGGCCCTTGTGGCAACCATGCGGAAGCTCATCATCACACTCAATGCAGTGCTGGCAAGGGGAACCGTTTGGAAGCCGGAAATGCCTTGACTTTCAACACAGTCGCTCTCCCCATCGCGGGAGAGGATTAAGGTGAGGGGGACCGCCCGCAGGTGGTCAGCGCGCAACCGGCCCTTCGAGAGCCTCAGGACGCGGGAGCAGGCCTCAAGAAGCCAGAGCAAACCTCAGGACGCGGGACCGAACCCCCGGGAGAGAGCCAGCAGGAAGCCCGGCGCGGCGGCGTCTGGCAACCGCCTTATGTCACCTCTGGCATCACCTCGTTCTTCAGCATAGTCATCGATCCCAGCCATGGGTCATACGGCTCCCACTCGTGGCCCATCGCCAGAAGGGTGCCGAACCCTCCGAGTTCACCGTTCAGATCGTTCAGCTTCTGCGTCACCTCGTCCACGCTTCCGACGATAAACACGTTGTCCATCAGGTACTTAACAGTGACATCAGAATCCGGCATGTTCTGGTCGACCTTGAGCAGCCCGAGCATGTTGTCCTTCGGCAGCAATTTCAGGAAATAGCCATCAAAGTCACGTGCGATGGTGCCTTCGAGAACCTGCTTGCGCGCCTCGGCCGTGGTCTCGGCGACAAACACCTCGCGCGCCACCCTCCATGCCGAGCGGTCTGGCGTTAGTCCAGATTCATCGGCGCCTGCTTTGACCGCGTCCCAGTGCGTCTTCAATACGCCTGACGGGACCAGGTTGATGCTCATCGGGATCCAGCCCCTCCGGCCCGCCATTTTCAGCGTCGGCGAGCCGGGCGAGATGCCGGCCACGCCGATCGGTGGGTGCGGTTTCTGGTAAGGCGTGATGTGCGCCCTCAACCCGATATCGTCCTGTGGCTCCGGAATCGTGAACTTCCACCACTCGGTCTCGTACACGCCGGGTTTCGGGTCGTCCCATATCTGGAGAATCGTCTCCAGCGAGGCCTGGGTGTACGCACGGTTATCGATCGCGTTCTCGCCGCGATACCCGAAAACTTCCATATCGCCCGGGAAGCTGCCGGTACCGATGCCCCAGTAGAACCGGCCCTCTGCCATGTGATCCAGTTGCGCGATCCGGTGCGCCAGCACGAACGGGTTGTGGTTCGGCATGCACGTGACGCCGGTGCCGAGCTTGATGTTCTTCGTGAGGCCGAGCGCCTGCGCTATGAACAACTCCGGCGACGGGATGTTCTCCCACTGCGCCGTGAAGTGCTCGCCGATCCATGCCTCCGAGTAGCCAAGCTCGTCCAGTTTGACGATCTGTTGAAGGTCAGATTTCAGCGTCTCCGTCAAGTTGGCGCCCGGCGGGTGC
>JADFQR010000161.1 GCA_022561735.1 Chloroflexota bacterium
GGACCTTGTGATCGACTGGCGGATCCACCACGTCGCGTAGGTGGAGAACTTGAAACCTTTCCGGAAATCAAACTTCTGGATGCCGCGAATCAGGCCCAGGTTTCCTTCCTGGATCAGGTCAAGCAACGACAGTCCGCGCCCGGAGTACTTCTTGGCCACGCTGACGACAAGGCGCAGATTTGCCTCGCCCAGGTGGAGGCGGGATGCGTCCGCGTCGTCCTCGATGTGCCGGTAGAAGCGCGCGAGGTAGGCGGAGTGCGGCTTGAGAGCTCCGGCGGCCGGGTGGTCCTCAAGTACGTCTGCCATGTCATCCAGGCGCGGGTCCACGTCCCAGAGGACCTCGATGCCCTGCGGAAGCAGCGCCGAGATGGTTGAAAGCTCTGCAACCCGGACCTTCGCATCATCGGGCTCTATCGTCAGCGTGTCCGACAGGTAGTTGATCAGCTCCTCGTTGTGGATTCCATCGATCAGTGACCTGATGTCCGGGTCCGTGGTGATCGCGGACAGCGTTACCGGCGTGGGTGCGCCGATGAACCGGGCGATGGCGTTAGCCACGTCGTTGGACCTTGCGAGGGCTGAGAGAACAGCGGCCGTCACGTCCGCCGTCTCCTGTTGCGCGCCTTCCTCATCATCCGCTTCAAACGTGACGAGACGATCACCCAGCTCGATCGAGCGCGCCAGGGTGCGTTCCTCGGCGGCGTTGAGCAGGTCAACCTTGCCGATCTCGCGCAGGTACATACGAACGGAGTCGTTCAGTACATCTGCGTCGGCGGGGGGAAGGTCGGGCTGCGCCTCTCGACGACCCACGTCCGTGCTGGCGTCCCAGTCGTCCTGCCGGGAAATCTCGGTGAACCCGCGACTCTCAAGTATTCCGGTCGTCGCCTCGTCGGATTCGTCCCATGCCTGTATGCCCTGGTCCGGGTCAATTCGCCAGGGCTTGTGGTCCTCAGAATCTTCGGGTTTCTCTATAGATCGGTTGAGCGTGGTCATGTCTTGTTATACGTAAACCTGCGGCCGCCGGTTCGAATCAAACGTAAACCGGGAGGCTGTTGCTGAATGTTCAGGGTCGACGCCAGTGCGTGTGAGTCTCCTCCCGGGCTCTTTAGAGCGTTACAGCGGCGACAAAAATTAGCTGACCAGACGGTCAGACCCGTCTGGGTATTAGGTGCCGTTTGTCATGAACGGATGCGGTCATCCTCGCCGGGCGCAGCGCAAGCCCCTTCAGCGCCGATAATGGCACCCGGACTGTGAATTTCCCGTGAATATCGCAAGAGTTCGTATGACACGGACATGAATAACGTTGGATGCGCACGGAATCGGCGCATGGATTCACCCGGAATCGCACCACAACGACGTGCTGGCCTTCGCGTTTCCGGTGCGTGCCGGGGAATCGCCGGACATCAATCTCCCGGCTGAGATGATGCGTATCCCCGGTTACGCGAACGGGGCGCGGATAAGATGGCCCGCGTACGGAACCTCCCTCTCGTCTAACATACCCGTGTCCGGAGGTGATGCCGATGCCTCGGAGAAGAAAGTCCAAAGCGCTCCCATCCACGCTCGGGGAGCTACGCGCCTCCGGCTATGAGAGCAGGCCCATCAGGGACGAAATTCGCGCCAACCTCTCGGCCCGCATAGAATCCGGGGATGAACTGTTTCCGGGCATCCTGGGGTATGAGAAGACCACCATCCCGGAGATTGAGAACGCGCTTCTGTCCGGCCAGGACATGATCATCCTGGGGGAGCGCGGCCAGGCGAAGTCACGGATGGTGAGGGCGATAACCGGGCTGTTTGACGAGCGCGTTCCCATCATCAAGGGCTCGGAGATAAACGACGACCCGTACGCCCCGATCAGCCGCGCCGGGATAGACATCGTCGCGGAGCAGGGCGACGATACCCCTATCGAGTGGCTGGCCCGGGAGGACCGGTACGGGGAGAAGCTGGCGACGCCGGATATCACCATGTCCGAACTCCTCGGGGACGTCGACCCGATAAAGGTCGCCGAGGGCCGCTACCTCTCCGACGAGCTGACTATCCATTACGGGCTCATCCCGCGTGCCAACCGCGGCATTTTCTGCATCAATGAACTACCGGACCTGGCGGAGCGAATCCAGGTGGGGCTGTTCAACCTGATGGAAGAGCGGGACATCCAGATCAAGGGCTACCGGGTCCGGATGCCGCTCGACATCCTGATCGTGGCCACGGCTAACCCGGAGGACTACACAAACCGGGGCCGCATCATCACGCCGCTCAAGGACCGGTACGGCGCCCAGGTCCGCACGCACTATCCCGAACGCATCGAAGACGAACTGAAGATCGTCGAGCAGGAGCGCTCACGATACGTCGCCTCCGAGGAGCGGGTCCACGTCCCTCCGTACATGGCGGAGGTCATCGGCGAGATCACCTCGCTCGCCCGCCGCAGCCCGGAGATCAACCAGCGGTCAGGTGTGTCGGTCAGGATGACGATCGCCAATATCGAGACCGCTCGCGCTTCTGCACTGCGCCGGGCGCTGCGCCACGGAGAGGGCCGCTCGTCCGTTCGAGTAAGTGACCTGTCCAGCCTTACCGCCTCGATCCGCGGCAAACTTGAGCTTGAGACCATCGAGGAAGGCCGCGAGACGGATTTTATCGATGAACTGGTAAAGCGGTCCGTACTCGGGGTGTTTGACCGGCATTTCCGCTCCGAAGAGCTCGACGGCGTCGTGGTGTCGTTCGATCCCGGGACGACCGTTGAGGCCGGCCAGGACCTCCGATCTGAAGAGTACGTGAACGCCGCGAGCCGGGTTGTAGGGCTCGGCCCGGTGCTGCGCCGGCTGGAGGCGAACGACACGCCGAATGAAGTGGCGTCGGCGGTCGAGTTCGTGCTTGAAGGGTTGCACCTGAACCGCCGCCTGAACCGGGACTCGGCGGACGGACGGGTCACGTACCGCGAGAAACCGAAGCCGCCGTCCCTCCGTGAGGACATCGAGTTCCGCGTCGACGATATCGGCAGTGGCCCGGGCGACGGTCCCGATCGGCCGCGGCGGCGCCGCCGGCGGCCGCGCGACAGCGAGTAGCCGGACATGGTCTTTTTTCGTTATTCACGCTGGGACGGCTCACAGGAGCCGTTCAGGCCGGGCGCGGACGAACTGATGAACGCGCTCTCGGACAACCTGTTTGAGCATGGCGATGTGATGCGCGCCCTGCGAGACCTGTTCCGTAACGGCATGGAGGGCGTTGACGGCGAACGGTTGCAGGGGCTCCGGGACATGATGAAGAGGCTGGCCCGGGAGCGCCGGGAGCGCCTTGAGAGCAACAACCTTGACTCGGTGATCGAGGACATCAAGGAAAAACTGGAACAGGTCGTCGACCTGGAGCGCGGGGGGATCGAGCGCAGCCTGCGGGACGCGAAGGACAGGCTGGAATACGCGATCCCTTCCGAGCGCGAGCAGTTGCAGGGGTTGATGGAGTTCGTCAAAGAGCGCGCCGAGCGCGCTACGGAGACGCTTGATTCACTGCCGGACAGCCCGGCGGGCGCCATTCGTGAACTCTCCGATTATGACTTCATCGACTCAGAGGCGCGTGAAAAGTTCAACGAGCTGATGGATCAGCTGCGCGAGAAGATGATGCAGAACTTCGCGCAGCGCGCCTCCGAGGCGCTCCAGGAGATGTCGCCCGAGCAGCAACAGGAGATGCGCGAGATGATGCGCGCCCTGAACCGGATGCTCCGGGAAAGGGCGGAAGGCCGTGAACCGGACTTCGACGCGTTCATGGATCAGTACGGCCACTTCTTTGACCCGGACAGGCCGGAAACCCTGGACGATCTGCTGGACATGCTGGAACAGCAGATGCGGCAGTTGCAGTCCATGCTCGGCAGCATGTCGCCCGAGGCGCGCTCTCAGCTTATGGAGATGATGCGTACGGCGCTTGACGACGAGACGCTGCAGGAGATGGCGAATCTCGCCGGGATGATGGAGGAACTCCGGCCCGGCTCAACGCGCGGGCAGAACTATCCGTTCTCCGGCGACGACCCGATGTCCCTTGGCGATGCGATGGATCTCATGAAAGAGCTTCAGCAACTGGACGAGCTGGAATCTGACCTGCAGGCCGCAGGGCGAAGCGGCGATCTTGAAGGGATCGACCCGGACGAGCTCGCACGGCTTCTGGGAGAGGACGCCCGGGAGGCGCTCGAAGAGATAAAGGGCGACGAAGAACTCAGGCGGATTCCCGTTGTCATATTCATCACATCGGAGGCGGAAGAGGATATCGCCGCTACCTACGATCTGGGCGCCAATTCCTAT
>JADFQR010000162.1 GCA_022561735.1 Chloroflexota bacterium
CGGAGGTTAGGCGAGTACGAGCCGGCACGCAACCGGTTGGCCGGTCTGGTGGTGTGTCACCGGCGGCTCAGCGGAGTCGTGAGGCTCCTGATAGCGTCCCAAAATAGCGCCAGGGCTATCGAAGGGCCGGGGGGTACCCAACGCGCAGGTGCGTCATTCCCCCCGGACGATGAGCGGCGACGGGCGGCGACGGGCTTTTCAGGCGTTCGTGATGTCCGGGTGCTCGCGCGGCGTGAGCATCAGCCCGCGAGCGATGTAAGACATCGAGTTGCCGACGATCACCGTCGTCTTCATGTCAAACGGCAACTCCATCATCTCGCCAACAGTCGTAACGGTGGTCGTCTCGTCCTGACGGGTGGCGTCCCGAATCACGGCGATCGGACTGTCCTTCTTCCGGTACTCGGAAATAATCCGCCACGCCTTCATCATGTGCGAAGGGCGGTGCCTGCTGGCGGGTTCGTAGATCACCACGGCCAGGTCCGCGTCCAGCGCGTTGCGCAACCGCTTCTCGATCACACCCCAGGGCACGAACCTGTCGCTCAGGCTTATGACTGCGAAGTCCTGGATGAGCGGCGTGCCGACGAGCGCTGCGGAGGCCGTGGCGGCGGTGACGCCCGGGACGACCTCAAGTCTCACGGATGCGGCCTCGTCCTCGCCCAACTCAAGCAACGCCCGGTAGACCGGGGCGGCCATGCCGTAGATGCCGGGATCTCCGCCGGTCACCAGCGCCACACGATCGCCGTTCCGCGCAAGGGCCACCGCCTCACGGGCACGCTCTATTTCACTTCCCATCGGGAACTCGATGAGCGGGATTAGCAGCTCAAGGTAAAGGCGATATCCCACAACAACGTCAGCTTCACGGATGGCGCGCTCCGCACGACGCGTCAGATAGTCCAGGCCGCCGGGGCCTATGCCAACCAGGGTCAACCGGCCGGCCGCCTCCGGATTGGTCACGCGCGTGTCTCCTCTGGTTCAGATGGTTCAGATCGCCCCGTTAAGTGAGATATCGGGAAGGTGTCGTTTGCAGATATCGCAGCGGCGGAAAATTCACGTTAAAGAATACGTCGTACGCGTTGAATTGAACGTCGTCACGGGGTATAAAACGTCACAGATCGCCCGGGTTTGCCATTTTCCGTGACTCTGTTGCGCACGGTGGCTCATTTCGCCGCATCCTGACCGGCACGAACATCCTCTCACCTGATTATCCCGAACCGCCGCAATATTGACGTACGCGGAAGGGTATCCATATGCGGAAGCGCACGCGTTCCGACTCAAGCACCCGTCTCCGACAGATACTTGACGCGGCCCAGGACCTCCTGACCACGGGCGGTCTCGAATCGGTCAAAATCTCCGCGCTCGCTGAACTTGCCGGGCTGAGCGAAGCCGCCCTGTACAGGCATGGTAATACCCGGTAATGACCGGCGGCGGGGAAGTTCGACGCCTTACCGAACAGCCTCTCCGGCCAGAACGCCCGTGACGCGTTCGTCCTCCACCGCCAGTTTTCCGTTGACAAACACGTACGGAATTCCTGACGGGTGGACCGCCGGGTCCTCGAAGCTTGACTGGTCATTCACGGTGTCCGCGTTGAACAGGACCAGGTCAGCGAAGTTGCCTTCCGCGATCACGCCGCGCTTGTCGATCTTGAAGCGCTCCGCCGGGTTCTGCGTGATGCGCTGAATCACCTGTTCCAGCGGACGGTCAAACCGGCGGCGCAGCCGGCCGATGAAGCGTGCGAAGCAACCGTATGCACGCGGGTGGACCATCCCGACCAGCGGTGGAGAGACCGGGATAGAGTCACTGCCGATCATGTAGTCAGGCCGGTCCAGCAGGTTCATCACGTCTTCTTCAAACATCCGCCATATCCGCACGCTGGTTGGCGGGATGCCACGGAAACCGATCGCCATCTCCTCGTCGACCATCAGCTCCATCAGCAGCTCTTCGATCGACGTCCCGCGCGCAGCCGCAGCCGCCTCAAATGTCATGCCTACGAGGTCCGAGTTCCGGCCTTCCGATATTGCGGTGAACATGTTGCCGCCCATGGGGGTGATGGGCGTTTCCTGCAAGAACTTGACCAGGCCTTTGCGCGTCTCCACGTCTCTCAAACGCTCCATCATGTCGTCCGCCCCGCCCTCGTGCACCCACCCGGGTATGAAGGTGTGGGGGAAGCTTGATCCCACCGGGTAGACGTAGGCCTCCAGGGTCACATCCACCCCCTCAGCCTTGGCGGCGTCCACCGGGTCCATGATCGAGGAGATGTCGCCGATATTGGGCGGCTGTGTGCGGTAGTGCTCGAGGTGGACCGGGACGCCGGAACGGCGGCCGATCTCAAGCGCCTCAAGCACGCCACCACCCGAAAAACCGCGTTCCGTATTGTGGTTGCGCAGGTGCGTGCTGTACGGCAGGCCGAACTCGGCGGCGACGCTGCAAAGCTCGACAAGCTCGTCGGTGTCGCTGTACGCGTTCGGGTAGTAGGACAGGCCGGTCGAAAAGCCTCGGGCGCCCTGCTCCAACCCCTCCCTCAACATGCCCTTCGCTCGGTCCATGTCTTTCCCTCTCAAGGGCACGTCGTTCATGCCCACGGCGGAGATGCGCACGGGTCCGTGGCCGATAAAGGTGGCGACGTTGCAGGAGGTCTTGAGGTGGTAGTTGCCGAGAAAGGCGTCTATGGATGACATGTCCAGGTCCGCGGGAGGGAAGCCGAGGATCCCGGACAGGTACTTGCGGTACATAAGGTAGTCGTCACGCGACAGGGGCGCGTACGAGAGGCCGTCCGGGCACAGGATCTCGGTGGTGACGCCCTGCCGGATTCCGTTGGCGTGCTGGCCATCGATGAGAAGCGCACCGTCTGAATGGGCGTGGACGTCGATGAAGCCCGGCGTGACGGTCAACCCGGCCGCATCGATCACGCGCCCGGCCTGCGCTTTGGACAGGTCACCGACGGCCGTGATCTCTTTGCCGGAGATGCCGACATCCGCACGAACACCGGGCGTCCCGGAGCCATCGATCACGGTGCCGCCGGAGATGATGGTGTCGAAGCTCATTGTTTTCCCTTATATAGCCGGTTACCCGGCGCTGGTTAACGCGGGCCGGCGCCAGCTCTATGCGCCGCTTCATCTTGATACAGATTTCAGGCCCGGCGGCTCAGTTCTGATCCCGGGCCGCCGAAGTGTTCACCACCGGGCCGGATGGTCGTCCGCGCCCGGTCCTCTCGCCTGAATCCTCTTCCAGGTCCGCCACGTGGGCGTCCCGGAGGAGTGCCCGGAGGTTACTCCGGGGTTGTTGTGAACGCCAGACGGCGTGAAGTCGCCGTGACCGGCATGCCAGACGTAAACCGGTTGTCACATATCCGAAATACTTCCGTTACAGGGACGGTGCTCAGGTGTAACAAACGGCCCGGAGGGTGAACGCCATCGATTCTCAAACGGCCTCTGCTCCATGGCCGGTGGCGTTTATCGCCTTCAAGATCATCGACAAGGTGATCGGCTCCGGGCCTCAGACGAGGAGCAGCTCCGTGGGCTGGACCTGACGGAACACGGCTCAGAGGGCTTCCCCGAGTTCATGGGCGGAATGGGTAGCGTCCCCGACGGCGTTCCACTGGCGTCCCCCGCGGACTAGACGACCGGCAACTGATTCGCTGCTGCGCCCGGGCGTTTATCGCGGGCGCAGCAGCCTCGATACGAAACGACTGGCCTGGAAACGGCTGGCCTCAAATTGAACCCCGATTGAACCCCGGAGGAAGCGGCATGGACACGCGACCCGGCGGCAGCCTGCCCAGCGGCGGCCTGCCCAGTGGCGGCCTAAAGGAAGCCGCTGGTATCCGGTTCGACGCGAACGCACGTATCGCTTACGTTGGCGATGGACCGCTCCGGCTGACCCGGCGCGAGACGGACCTGTTGGCGGCATTCCTGGCGGAACCGGACAGGGTGTTGTCCCGGCAGGAGCTTCACGACCGGGTATGGGGACGGTTGGACACGACATTCCGGGTGGTTGACGCCTACGTTTCCCGGCTGCGTGCCAGGTTACGAAGCGTCGGGCGCCCGGGGATTGGCACGGTCCGCATGCGCGGCTACCTGATGCTTTCGCCCTCGCGAATGAATTGAGGAGATTGAAATGAAACTGATCATGGCCATCATCCAACCGGAGCGGCTCGCACCGGTGCGGCAAGCGCTCGCCGAGGTGGACGTGACGGCGATGACCGTCACAGAGGCCCGCGGTTTCGGGCGGCAGGGTGGCATTACGACGACCTACCGCGGCGCTGATTACCACGTGGACTACGT
>JADFQR010000163.1 GCA_022561735.1 Chloroflexota bacterium
AGGCACGATTTGACCACGTCAAGGCGCACGGGTGCAGTGAATCACCGTAATTTCAAGGTATCGGGGATGATTCTCGATCACATCCCGTTGCTATACTCTCCCGTTGGAGAGGTGGCTGAGTGGCTTAAGGCGCCGTTCTCGAAAAGCGGTGTGCGGCAACGTACCGCGGGTTCAAATCCCGCCCTCTCCGCCACCCGTCCCCGTGCGCATCCGGGGCAACGTAGTTGAGTCAACTTCGGTGGCGTCCGGGTACGACCGCGGAGAGGTGCGAGAGTGGCTTAATCGGCACGCCTGGAAAGCGTGTGTACCGGCAACGGTACCGCGGGTTCGAATCCCGCCCTCTCCGCCAGACTCGCCCCATCAGCCCAACAACCTGGAGCGCCGTGGTGTGCCGTTCGGCGCAAGCGTGGACTGCATGATTCCTGAAACGGTCCCTGACCTCAAATACTGGGTTGCGTTCAATCGCATCCGCCGGCTCGGGCCGATCCGGCTCCGGAAGATAGAGGCGCACTTCGGCGATCTTGCCATCGCATGGAAAGCCGGCCAGTCCGATCTTGCCGGTGCCGGACTCGACAAATCCACCGTCAGGGAGATCGTCTCGGGCCGTCCGGAGATCGATCCCGACGCTGAGATGGAATCACTTGAATCCGCGGGCATACAGGCGCTTTGCCTGCGCTCCCCGGACTACCCGGCGCGGCTGGCGGAGATATATGATCCGCCGCCGGTCCTGTACGTCCGCGGCAAGCTGGAACCGGGGGACGAGCGATCGGTAGCGGTCATCGGCACCCGGTCTTGCACGGCGTACGGACGCGAGATGGCGACACGCCTTGCGGGTGACCTGGCCGCAAACGGCGTTACGGTGATAAGCGGACTTGCTACGGGAATCGATGCCGCCGCCCATCGCGCCGCGCTTGAAGCCGGCGGACGCACCATCGCGGGAGTTGCGTCAGGGCTGGACCAGGTCTATCCGGCGGAACATGCGGACCTCGCCCGAAAAATCGCCGAATCCGGCGCAGTCGTAGGCGAGTATCCGACCGGCGTCAGGCCGCTCGCCCGGAACTTTCCACGCCGCAATCGCATCTTAAGCGGGCTGAGCCTGGGTACGCTGGTTATTGAAGCCGGGAAGCGGAGCGGCGCGCTAATCACGGTCAGCCATGCGCTTGAACAAAACCGCGAGGTGTTCGCCGTGCCGGGCAGCGCCCTTTCCGAGCGTAGCTCCGGCACAAACTGGCTCATTCAGCAGGGCGCAAAACTGGTTATTGACGTACAGGACATACTGGAAGAGTTGAACATCGCCGGGTTGGGAGACCAGCTAGGACTGTCTGCACCTCAACCTGAAGCGGGTACAGTAGAGGCAGACTTACTTGAGATCTTGCGTGCGGAACCGGTTCACGTGGATGAAATCACGCGCCGTTCCGGTATGCCCAGCCCGGTTGTCAGCGCAACGCTGACCATGTTGGAATTGGGCGGGCAGGTTCGGCAGGCAGGCCCGATGATCTATGTAGCCGTCCCGCGCGTTCCTCGGGACACCACATCCGTTACTACGTCTGGCACCAGAAAAGACAGTTAGGCAGAAATTGGCCAAAGCGAAAACAAAAACTAAAGACCTCGTCGTCGTCGAATCGCCTGCAAAGGCACGGACAGTAGGGCGCTTCCTTGGGCCGGACTACGAGGTAATCGCCTCGATGGGCCATGTACGTGACCTGCCGCAACGCACGCTGGGCGTGGACGTAGACAACAACTTTGAGCCGACTTATGTCGACGTCGGGGGGCGGGAATCGGTCCTCAAGGACATCAAGAAAGCCCTGAAGGGCGCCAGAACCGTCTACCTGGCCACCGACCCGGACCGGGAAGGCGAGGCGATCTCCTGGCACCTGGTTGAAGCGCTCGGCCTCCGCGACATGAAAGATCTGGAGTTGCGGCGCGTCGTGTTCCACGAGATTACGCGCTCGGCGGTCGAAGAGGCTTTTGCTGACTACCGCGATATTGACATGCAACTGGTCAACGCACAGCAGGCCCGCCGTGTACTTGACCGCATCGTCGGTTACAAGTTGTCGCCGGTACTGTGGAGCAAGATCCGCCGCGGGCTTTCAGCCGGCCGTGTCCAATCCGTAGCACTCCGGCTGATCGTGGACCGGGAGCGGGAGATCGAGGCGTTCAACCCGGTCGAGTACTGGTCTGTCATAGCCCGGCTCGCCAAACAAGCTGACGCGTCACAGACCTTCAGGGCCAACCTGCACGCCATTGACGGCAAGACCGGCCGCCACCTTGTACACAATGCTGAAGAGTCCGAAAAACTGGTGCGTGACCTGAAAGCCTCCGCATACCGGGTCAGCAAAGTGGTCCGTCGCGAGGTCAAGTCACGCCCGTCGGCTCCGTTCACCACGAGCACGCTGCAGCAAGAAGCAGCCCGCCGGCTCCGATTTGGCGCACAGCGGACGATGCGCGCCGCCCAGCAGTTGTATGAAGGAATCCAGCTGGGATCGGGCGACCCCGTCGGCCTGATCACCTACATGCGGACAGACTCCACCAACCTCGCCACCACCGCGGTCGCTGAGGTGGGTGAATTTATCAAGACCCGTTACGGGGCTGAATACTTCACCAAACCTCGTGTCTACCGGACGCGGAGCAAAAACGCGCAGGAAGCGCACGAAGCGATCCGGGCCACGTCCGTTATGCGCACACCGGAGAGCGTAGCGAACCACCTGAGTTCCGACCAACGATCCCTCTACGAACTGATCTGGAAGCGCATGGTCGCCAGCCAGATGACCGACTCAGTTTCTGACGCGACCACGGTGGACATCGAAGCCACCGGGGGGCCGTCAGGAACGCCATACACCCTCAGGGCGACGGGCTCCGTCCTCAAGTTCCAGGGGTTCCGAGCGGTGTACGTGGAGGCCAGGGACATCGTCAACGGCAACGACGCTGACGATGACGATGACGACTCGGACCTGTCACGCGTACTGGTTCCCCTTGATGAGGGTGAGACCGTAAACCTTGACGACTTGAAGTCTGAACAGCGATTCACGCAGCCACCGGCCCGGTTCTCCGAGGCGATGCTGATCCGAACCCTGGAAGAAAACGGCATCGGCAGGCCTAGCACGTTTGCCAGCATCGTCGCCACAATCGAGTCGCGCGACTATGTCGCCCGGGAGAAGGCCCGGTTCAAGCCGACCAAGCTCGGTTTAGCCGTTACCGACTTCCTTGTCGAATGGTTCCCGAACATCATGGACACGGGATTCACGGCCGGCATGGAAGAGAAGCTCGATGAAGTGGCACGCGGCGACATCGACTGGGTGCCAATGCTTCAAGAGTTTTATGGACCGTTCGACGGCCTGGTCGAAGGCGCGAAGGAGAAAGCGGAACGTGTCCCTCGCTCTGAACTTGACGAGGAGAGCGACGAGGTCTGCGAGGAGTGCGAACGGCCAATGGTCATCAAGACCGGGCGGTTCGGCAAGTTCCTCTCATGCTCCGGGTTCCCGGACTGCCGAAACTCGAAGCCGCTTCGCCTGGGGACAGGTGCGAAATGCCCGGAAGACGGCGGAGAGTTGCTTGAGAGGAAGGGCAGAGGACCGAAAGGCCGCCGCTTCTATGGTTGCGAGAACTACCCGGACTGCGAGTTTTCCACTCGCCAGCGACCGCTCAAGGAGCCGTGCCCCGAGTGCGGCGGTCTGCTCGTGGCGCGTGGGCGCGACGGCGCAAAATGCGTCACGAAGGAAGACTACGACGGAGCGATCCCGACCATCGAAGGCGATGGCGAGCCAGAAGACGCAAAGGTCTCGGTCGAGGCGTAACGCCGCTTATCTCCCTGTCCGGCCCATCCGGCTGCCCGACCGCGCCGGCGCTGCATACCAAGGCCGTGTCGCATGACCACGCGACCGGCCCGCAGGCGCTGGACCGGGAGCGTGTCCGGCGAGCCATTCGACGAGGGCCGCTGGGACGCATCGGTCACACGGTTCAGGGATCATCTGCGCACGAGCCTTCAACTTTCGCCGTACACGGTCCGGAACTACGTCTCGGACATCGCCGCATTCGGGGAGTTCCTCCGGTTGCGACGTGTTCGGGACATGGGACGAGCTGACCGGCGGTTCCTGCGTGACTACCTGGCCTGGCTCCTCGAGCTCGGGTACGTCAAGCCGAGCGTGAGCCGCAAGCTCACCGCTCTCAGGGCCTTTTACAGATTTCTTACCGATCGCGGGGAAGTGGATCGGGACCATA
>JADFQR010000003.1 GCA_022561735.1 Chloroflexota bacterium
ACGCGCAACATCACCGGCGCTTCCAGGTCACGTGGTTCAGCTCCTCCTCCTCGTCCTCATCCGGATCGACTGCCTCGACCTGTTGGATGGGAACATCGGTCTCACAGACCGGGCAGGTGACCTCGTTCAGGCCCTCGACGGCTTCTGCGGGCATAGAGAAGTCCGTCCCGCAGTCCTGGCAGTGGCAAACACTCAATCCGGGCATGGCCTGTCCCTCCTTGGAACTGGCTGGCGGCCGGGCGGAGGACTCAACGACAGGAAAAGGCTGGGTAGCCGGAACCCGCAGTGAGTCCCACACCCAGCCTTTTGAAGTTCCGATTTGCAAATCGGAACACGTCATATGGTCGCATTTACACGCGTAATGTCAAATCTGGAGCAAAACTCTCTCTCAGATCGATTTCAGACTTGCAAGAAAGTAAGTCGCCAGAATCGTCAATATATTGTTCGCAACCTATGTTCTCATTCCAAGTGCGGATCAATTCGCACGTATCAGAGCGCGTCAGTCTGGCTCCTTGAATCGGTGGTGTGGAGACCATGGGCATCGTGGTTCTCAGATTCGGCCTGACACGGGCCCGTTGGATGTTGACGGTCGGCCGGTTCACCATGCGGCCATGCCACCCCAGGGTTTCGCCGCGTACGCCTACTGCCTGATGTGCCCGGGCCGAGAGGCCTTCACGACGACGCCTCCGGACGCCGAGGCTCAGCGCGTCCATGCCTGGCAGGCTCACGGGGTGCGCGGCCGTCACACGGCGGAGGCGATCAAGGCCCCGGGCGGGAGCACCACCGCCGTGTACCTGCTGCCCGACGGGAGGCAGTGGATGGCGGTGATTGGTGGATAGCCGCGTCCGCGGTTACGCCAGGACTCCGACCCGCTCCTCGACGGCCGAGATGAGCGTGTCGATGAAGTCAATCGTGAACCCCTGGTAACTCGGATCGAAGAACCGTGACCTGACCGCCTTTTGGAAGCATCGTGCCAACGACAGATCGCGACTGAGAGCCACACCGGCTGCGATATCACATCGATCGGGTTTTCACAGGAACCCCTAGAGCTATCAGGAACATCACACTTTTTCCCCGCGCATGAGGTGAGAAGAACTTGGTCACTTCATCGTCAAAAAAGGTAAGTCCTGTAGCCCCCAGTCCAAGCGCATAAGCGGTGAGGTACATCTTTCCGGCGGTGATGCTGGCGTCAAGCTGGGCGGCGCGGTAACCACGATCGCCGAACCGCTCAAAGAGGGGACCAGGGTCTGTCAGGAAGTACACATTAACCGCGGCGTCAGCGCCCAGACGCTGCCCCAGGTCCAGATATCCCGCGACCTCTCGGAAGTCGCCAGCCCTCAAGCGCTCCAGCAGCTGGCCATTTCTATGGAACACGTACGTACCGTTCTGGAGGCCATCCACCGCGTTGACGATCAGGTAAATATCGTTGAGAGCTGCGCCAGGCTCCGCAAGGTAATCCGAAGATATGCCGCGGCAGGCCGATGAAATCACAGTCGAAAGGGCCTCGAAGCTGATCGAGCCTTGCCCGAAGCGCCTGGACGAACCTCGCCTTTCGATAACCCTTTCAACTGGATCGCAGGGCACTGACGCGGGCTCGATCGGCCGTAGCCGTACAACTTCCCCTGTCGGAGTTGGAATCGGAACGGAAGGATGAGGACCACGCCACTTTGATACGTCCGGGCCGTCAAGCGACGAGGCGGTGTGTATCTCACGGATGGCCGGGTAGTCGATTGCCCGTTCCGACAATGGGGCGGTCGCGAGTCCTAATCGAGCCACCGGCGGCGACGGGCCCGGGCTTCCCGAAGATGTACGGCCGATTGAAACGAGGCTAATGGTCACCTCGCTCTGATCGTCCAGATCCAGCAATCGATTGATGTCGATGTCGGAGAAGCCGGCAATGACCCGAGCGTGCAACCCGTGGGCCGAAGCCATGGCCAACATATTGGCCAGGATAGTGCCGCAGTCCCAAAAGCAGTGCCGATAGGCTCTAGCCTGGTATTTCCATGAATTGCGCCAATAGGTGCTCGTGCACACCACCGTTAATGGAGCTTCTTCCACCGACAGCTCGCGCCCTGTCGCCTCTGCGACGAAATCGCGGAAGTCACCCTTCCTTATCTGGTGGAGCGCCTCGTCCGGCACCCCGTAGTGATAGACACCTGCTTCCAGTTCAGGGATTGCTCCGGACACAACGTAAAGTTCAATGTGATACAGGGCTCCTGTACACGAAGCGGCCCGAAAAGGCACCCTGCCAACGGGTGTCCTGAGCCACTTCGTAATTCCAGCCGAAAAATGAAGAATGCTCGCGAGGGCGTCAAGCTCAGGTACGCCGCTACGACCGTCCAGATCATTTAGACCCGAGATCGACGAGATTGCCGGAGGCGTCGACCACGTGAGGTCTCTGGTCAGCGGCAGCGCTTCGAGGTCCTCATATAACTTGTAGGGACGTGGCTGGATAGACGAGTCCAGCACGTGGCGGCTTGCCTGAACGCTCTCGGGAGAGTGTTTAGTCGCGTTGTGATATCGCCATGCGGCAGACGTACCGAAGTCGTCCACGTTAGCCTCGGACGGGGAATTCTCGATTACGGCGCAGATCGTCCTTCGCGCCCTATCGCGGGATGATACAGCCAACTCAAATTGGGATCGGCGCGGAAACAGAAATCGCCAAGCCTGTCTAAGGTACTCACAGAAAGAGCGGCAAAGCGGGACCGACGCTTACGCCCTCAGGATCTCCCGGCCTGCGAGAATCCTCTCGGTGAGCGGCCGCATGTCCAGCTCGCGCGTGGTTGCGAAATCCTCGTCCTACGGTTCCATGGCCTTCTCGCGGTCGCCTGGGTCGTCCCGGTCCAGCAGCGTCTCGGCGTAGCCGGAGCAGGTCCGATTTACCGGCAGAATGTCAGCGCGTTTTCGAGCTGGCCGACCGCCGCGTCCGCATCAGCCACCAGCAGCGCCGGTCACCCCGATGACGCGGTCTGAGGTCGCGTAAAAAGCGGTCAGGGACCAGAACGCCGTCCCGGTGCGGTGACCAATCGGAGACGCCTGCTTGTATCCGGCCTCAGCATGAATCCCAACCCTTGAAGAATCGATTCATACCTCTCCTGTGAAAAGCGGGAATCAAGTACTGGCTTATCAATGCATTGATCTCCACCTGTGAATCGCCAGGCTCGGCCGGACATTCACGTGCAAATTTGGCCGACGGGCAAGGCATCCCTTGACCACGCAGGTGAATCACGAGTCACAGATATCTCTGGTGACCTTCACCCCGAATCTCGCGCCAGCATGAGGGTTAGGATTTCGGGACGATTCCGGCCTTACGAGGAGGGTCATCCCGATGAAGAGATCGAGGTATTCGGAGGAGCAGATCGCCTTCGCGCTCAGACAGGCGGAGAGCGGCACGCCGGTGACCGAGGTGTGCAGGAAGACGGGCGTCGCCGAAATACACGTAAATTCCTATCCCGCGAGTTCATCATCGTGGTGAGGGGTGGCAAGATTGGTGACCCACATAGGCCCCGATATTTCTACTGCCGGATGTGTGGCGAGGCGGACTTGAGATCCGCGCCGATGGCGATACACGCATATGGGCATATCTGGGATCCCGATGACCTGATCCTAATTCGGAATCGGTAACTGCAGGATGCATCGTGACCTCTTCCCCAAGTATTTATCGCCCTGAGCATCAACCGATCGCCGAGCATAGGTCCAATGACGGAGCGTATTTGTTGCGAATAGAGACGCTAAAAACCCAGCGGCCCAAACAGATTCTTTCTGATGGAATATTTGGGCACATAATACGGTGCAATTTGTTGTAAACACCGTAGCTGTCGCTTAGCGCTTACGCTTTGATTGCTTAGGAGCATGTGCCTTAACAGGCGTGCGGGTTCGAATCCCGCCTCCCCCACCATTGCGATTACGATTGAGACGGGCGATTTCAGGGGTTGGTACCGCCGTAGTACCGCCGACAGGTCGCCGTCAGCTTTCGAGGAACCGTCCCATCACGCCGGCAGCCTGTCGTTCTCGCTCCTTGGTCTGAATGGGCGTACAGCCGCTCTCAGAGGGGACCTCTGAGATAGTCTCCCTGGAACTACGGATACCTCTCATCAAGACTGGTGTTTGGTGGGTTGCCTGTGGTGTCATGTTGCCGAATCATCCCGAACACCTGCACCTGGGAGCAGTCGAAATTCACGTCGCCGCCGGAGTGACCACGCCTCAATGACATCGCAGCCCCTCTCGTGACCTCCAGTGCTCGCAACCTCCTTGTCATGCAGTCCGGCGGGCCTACGCCTGTCATCAACCGGAGCCTGTACGGCGTGATTTCCGAGGCGGGATCGGATTCCCGGGTTGGCCGGATACTCGGCGCACGACACGGCATCGAAGGCGTGCTGAAGGACGAGATTGTCGATCTCACCTCCCTGTCCGCCGATCTCCTGAAACGCGTGGCCGCGATGCCCGCCGCAGCGCTGGGCTCCACCCGTCACAGCCTAGCGTCGGGAGAGATGGATGACGTGATGAAGCGGCTTGACGCCCTCGGTATCGGCTACCTGTTGCCGATCGGCGGGAACGACTCCGCCGAGACCGGGCACAGGATCGCCGAGGCCGCTTCCGGCGCAGGGTTGGAACTGAACGTTGTCCACGTGCCGAAGACGATCGACAACGACCTCGTCGGGACCGATCACACGCCGGGGTTTGGCAGCGCCGCCCGGTTTGTCGCGCTGGCAACGCTGGGAGCCGGCCTTGAAGCCGAGGCTATGAAGCGCGCCGCGCCCATCACCATCATCGAGGTTATGGGCCGCGACGCCGGCTGGCTGGCCGCCTCCGCCGCCCTCGCGAGGTATGACGAACGCGACGCCCCGCACGTCCTGGGTTTGCCGGAGGTGGAGGTAGATGAAGAGCGTCTTCTCGCGGCCATCGAAGATGCGTACCGGCGGCATGGGTTCGCCGTCGCGGTCGTGGCCGAGAACATCCGGACATCTGAGGGCGTGGTCGGCGGCGGGGCGGAGCCGTACCACGTAGACGCCTTCGGGCATGAGTACTTCCAGAGCCCGGCCTCGTATCTTGCCCGGCGGTTGATGGAACGCCTGGGAGTTCGGGTCAGGGACGAGAAGCCGGGAACGATTCAGCGGTCGTTCATCCCTGCGGTTTCACCGGTGGACGCCCGTGAGGCGGAAGACACCGGCCGCGCCGCCGTTCGCTACGCACTGGAGGGTCGTACCGATATCATGGCCGCCCTGGAGCGCTCGCCGGAGCGCCCTTACTCTTGCGCCACCGTCAGCGTCCCGCTGGCCGCGGTCGCAGGCGCAGTCAAGGCGATGCCGCCGGACTTCCTGGACCCCGGGAATTACCAGGTGACCGACGCATTCCTGGACTACGCCCGCCCGCTCATCGGCGACCCGATCCCACCGCCCGCGCGCTTGTTCTGACCGGCTTCCTCGTATCCCCTCAGACCGTTCCGAACCGGTCTCGAAACTCCCTGTCCCGCATCACTGAGTAACGGCCGTACGAGTCACGCACGATCCAGTCTCCATCTCGCACGGGTTGCCTGCCGCCGCCGTACATGACCAGGTACGGACCGCTGTCCGGGCTGTCGTGGTCGTAACGCATGGGCCCGATGAATGGGTCACGTTCACGCCAGCGCTGCGCCATGATCGTTTCCTGGCGTCTCGTGTACTGGTCCAAAAGTGTGGCAGATGACCTCGGGCCGGGATGTGTCTGCTGATCGTGCGGCGGCGCTTGATTTTCCGGGAAGTAGGGGATCGTAAAGACCGCGGCGTGAAGAGCGCATGAGCGGCCACGAACTCGGGGGACAGGCACTTAATTCCCGCCAAACCGGTGAGCCTCGCCTCTACTCCTCGATCGTTACGAGACCTGTCGTGCCATCGACCGTGACGACCATGCCGTCCTTGATGACCGCCGTTGCCGTGCCGGTTCCCACCACGGCCGGTATCCCGTACTCACGTGCGACTAGCGCGCAGTGGGCAAGCGGCCCCCCTGCGTCCGTGACCACTGCTCCGGCGATCGCGAAAAGCGGCGTCCACGGTGGCGCCGTGGCGTAAGTGACCAGCACGTCACCGGGGGACAGCCGGCCGGCGTCGTCCAGGGAGAGGATCAGCCTTGCCGTTCCCATAAATCTGCCGGCGCTGGCGGCAAGGCCCTGGATGGCGGTTGGCCGGGAGGATTTTCGGGCGGATCGCTTGGCGACGGGCGATGCCGGCCGGGACGTTCCCTTCGCCGGGATTTCCCGGGCGTCGCCTCCGATAGTTAAAGGCGGCAGAACGTGCATCCATGCCTCGCGATCTGCACGCCGCTTCTCGACAAGCGCCTGGTACCGTGGGCGGCCACCGGCGGAATAATCTGCGCGGTCCTTGATCTCTCCCGTGTGGAGATAGAAAACGTCCCGGGCGTGATCCAGAGAGCCCTCGGCCGCCAGTCGATCGCCGATCGCCAGGAACGGCGTGCGAAGGGTCGTGTAGGCGCGCTGGTCGATGTAGTAGTTGTGGTCCTCCATGAGCACCGTGTGCTGCTGCGCCCGGCGTTGGCCGGTTAAAAACACGTCGGTATTTCCGGACCCCCGCAAGCGTGTCATCGCTTCCTCCGTCCGTGCCTCACGGGTCTTGACGGCGCGCAGGTGAAGGACCGCGGGGCTTTGCTCAGGAGGAGCGTCCATGTAGGCGCGAATGGTGGTCAGGACGAAGCCGGGATCCTCGCGCCACGTCGGGTACGCGATCTCATAGTAGGACTCGTTGCGTTGCCCCCACGTCTCAAGAAACCGGTCAAACAGGGAACGGAACGCCACGCCCTCTTTCTCTGAATCGAGCGATCCCAGGCCGGACATGGGCCGGTCCGGGTCGCACTTCCGGAGTATGTCAGCCACGAAGGGACTTTCGAGGGCATGACGTGAAAGCTCCCAGAGCGCTTCCGCAGATGCGACCGACATGTTCGGCATGCCTGCGACCGACTCGACAGCGATCCGGCTGCCGTCCTCGCCGAACACTTCCCGGCAGAACGCGTCAAACTCGCGCATGGCGACGGCCGCGAGCCCGGTGGACAGGGTGTGCAACTCCCCCAGCCTGCACCAGGCGGCTTCTATCTCGTTGAATCGCTCCAGGAGATCGAACAGCGAGTCGCCCGGCGAAGCCCATGTACGCAGTGACCGGGTGAGCGCTTCCGTTTCAGGTTTGTAGCTGCTCTCCCAGAGTTCAAGCAGGCGGTCGATTCGCGATCTGGAGTCCAGCGCAGCGACCGTCCGCGAAACTTCCGCGCTCGCCGGGTCCTCTGCCAGCGAGCGCGAGAATCCGTAGCCGTTGGCGTACATCCGTTCTTCATTGAACGGCCGTCCTGTCTGCACGCCGCCGCGATACATCCCCCGGCGTTTCAGGGCGATCAAGTCCTGCGCCAGCGGTGTCAGAGGCGTGGGGTTGTGGACCTGGTCCCAGCGCCATTCGTCCCGGGCCAGCTCGGCGCTAGCCCACTCGACGGGGAAAGGCGTTCCGTCCGGGGATTCGTAAATGACTCTCAGGATCATCGGGCAGATCGAAACCGGTGAACGGTGGGCGTCCCGATCAGCAGACTACGGAGACCCAACGATCAGATATCCTCATTTAAGATGCGGGCGATAGGGGTCACAGGCCCGGGTGGCAGACAGGGGATGGCCGTACGCGGCGTGGCAGATGATACAGGCGAAGTTCAAGTTCGCCCCGGATCACCGAACCCGGGTGGCTGACTGAACGGGAAAATCTACGAGACATTGACGCCAACGAATCCGGTACGACCCGTATAGTGTCGACGATCAACCGGGCACGGAGCATGTAAATGACGACCGCTATATTCCGACGGGCGCCGGTCAGTTTCCTGGCCAGGATGTTTGCCATAGCGTCGGCTGGAATGGTTGCCGCCGCATGTGGCAGCTCCCCGACCGGGACCTATTTTGGAGCCGTCGAACCGATCTTTGATCGCCACTCGCGAACGATGGCCGATGCCGAGACGGCGATGTTCGAGGCAACATCGAAGAGCGCAAGGGGCGTTTTCGTGTTTGGAGAGGACGCCGGGACGGTGGCGCGCCTCCAGTCTATTTTCCGTGCCACCGCCGTAGCGGTTGAGAATGACATCTCGGAATGGGATGCGGTCACGGTCCCGCTTGTCACCAGCGATTATCACGCGCTGGTTCGCGAAGCCATGTCCCTGCGACTTGATGCGATGCGCACGAGCATCGCCGCCATAGAGGCTGTCGTCGCGGGAAATACCGTGGACGACCCGCTGGCGGACGCTGAGTCAGCGATGGCGGAGGCCGACATCACGCTCCAGAAGGCGCTGGATGAGTCTGAGCGCATCAGGGGCTGAATACGCGGGCGCTGCGATTCTCAGCAGCCTGAATGTTGTCCCGCATACACGGCGCTTTTGGGCCGGTTGCTCGTGGCTGAAACGCCGCAAATTTTCCGGCCCACGTGAAATACATGCCAGTACCGAAGCGCCAGCGCTTCGACCTCTGCTACATTCAAAGACTTGATGGCCTTAAATCCTGAAACATCGCCGGACACGGCGGAGCAGCGCTCTTACCTCCGGCACGAGTTGGAACTGGCGGCGCTCTACCGGCGCATCGCTGACGCTGAATCTGACCCTGTGAAGGCCGCCGGGTTCGCCCGGCTCGCGCGGGAAAAGCTGGAGCACGCCCGCGAGTGGGCTGAGCGGCTGGGCATCGACCCCGCATCTATACGGCAACCCCGGCTGGGCCTGAGGTTACGGCTCGTATGGTGGGCGTCTCGGCTTATCGGCTCGGAACTCGCCGTGGCGTTGCCGCTCCTGATGCGAGGCGAGGAACGCGCTGTAGCGGCATACGCGTCCCACCCATCGCTGCGTGATCTTGAGGATGAGGCGCGCGCCCATGCGGCTGAACTGGCCGAGCTGGCCGGTCCGGGGGCGTTTGACGGACTCCGAACAGTCCTGGGACGAAGCGCCAGTTCCAGCGGAACCCTGCGGGCGGCGGTGCTGGGCGTGAACGACGGCCTGGTGTCCAATTTCAGCCTGGTGATGGGCGTGGCGGGCGGTACCGGCAACTCGGAAATAGTGCTGCTGGCCGGGATTGCCGGACTGTTCGCCGGCGCGTTCTCGATGGGCGCGGGCGAGTGGATATCGATGCGCTCGCAGAGGGATATGTTCCAGCATTTGATCCGGGTTGAAGAGAGTCTTATCGATGACCATCCCGAATCTGCGAAGGCGCAAATCCAGCGGATATTTGAAGGCAAGGGCATTAGCCCGGATCAGGCGATCCTTGTCGCAGAACAGGTAATGTCCAACCGCGACGCGGCGCTAGACACGCTCATACGGGAGAAGCTGGGTGTGGACCCGGCGGAACTCGGGTCGCCCTGGGGAGCGGCATTCAGCTCATTCCTGGCTTTCACCCTCGGTGCGATATTGCCCGTGGCGCCGTTCATTTTCTCCACCGGAAACACGGCGGCGGCTATGGCTGCAGGCGCCAGCTCGGTCGGGTTAGTCGTCGTGGGAGCAGCGATGGCGGGCTTCACCGGCAAGTCGGTCATGCGCGGCGGGTTGCGGATGGTTGTACTGGGCGCGGTGGCCGCCGCCGTCACGTTTGCCATCGGCAGCGCAGTTGGCGCGGCGCTTGACTGATCGACACCTGTTCGGGATTAAAAGGATTGCCCGGCCCGCTTCCGTTCTATCATTCGTCTAATGGTTTTCTCGCGCATACGCAATTTCTGCATCATCGCCCACATCGATCACGGCAAGTCCACGCTCGCCGACCGGTTGATGCAGGCTACCGGTACCGTCTCTGACCGGGATCTGACGGAACAGCACCTGGATACGATGGATCTAGAGCGTGAACGCGGCATCACGATCAAGGCGCAGGCGGTCCGGCTGAAGTATGCCGCCGCGGACGGGGTTGATTACCAGCTGAACCTGATAGATACGCCCGGGCATGTCGATTTCACATACGAAGTGTCACGCAGCCTCGCAGCTTCCGATGGCGCGCTGCTCGTGGTCGACGCTACGCAGGGTATCCAGGCCCAGACACTCGCCAACATCTACCTTGCGATGAAGTACGACCTCAAGATCATCCCCGTAGTGAACAAGATTGACCTCCCGGCGGCCGAGCCCGAGCGGGTTGCCGGCGAGATGGCGTCAGCATTCGGGTTTGACGACGACGAGTTCGTGTTCGTATCGGCCAAAACCGGCGAGGGCGTCGCCGAGATACTGGAGGCGGTTGTACACCGCCTGCCTCCGCCCTCGGGCGACCCGGATGCACCTTTCCGGGCGCTGATATTTGACAGCAAGTATGACTCGTACAAGGGCGTCATTGCATACGTCAGGGTCGTGGACGGACGGCTTGACCACGCCGACCGGATCCGGTTGATGGCGACGGACGCCAGGGCGGAGGCGCTCGAGATCGGTTACTTCAGCCCTTCGCCCATCAGTATGAAATCACTGGAGGCGGGCGAGGTCGGCTACGTCGCCACCGGGCTGAAGGACGTTTCGGCGTGCCGCGTGGGCGACACGATGACCGTTGGAGAGTCGTCCGCCTCGGAACCTCTGCCCGGTTACGAGCAGATGAAAGCGATGGTGTATACCGGTCTTTACCCGGCGGACGGTGAGTCGTTCCCGGAGTTGCGCGACGCGCTGGAGAAACTGCGCCTCAACGATCCCGCGCTCTCGTTTGAGCCCGAGTCGTCGGCGGCGCTCGGTTTCGGGTTCCGCTGTGGTTTCCTGGGGTTGCTCCACATGAATGTCACGCAGGAGCGCCTTGAGCGTGAGTATGACCTGACACTGATCGCGACGGCCCCGAGTGTCGGCTACCGCGTGCGTCTCAGGAACGGCGACGAGATCGAGGTGGACAACCCGTCAAAATTGCCGCCGGTACAGGACATCGACAAGATCTTTGAGCCGTGGGTAGACCTGAGTATCGTGGCCCCGTCCAGGCATATCGGCGCGGTGATGGAGCTGGTGACCTCACGTCGCGGTGAGTACACGCGCATGGAGTATCTCCAGTCGGTGGACTCAACACGCGACGATGCTTCCAGTTCAGCCGCCTCCGACGCCCGGGTGCTGCTCGAGTACAAGATGCCGCTGGCGGAACTGCTCGTTGATTTCCACAGCCAGCTCAAGTCACGCACACAGGGGTACGCATCGATGGACTACTCTGTCGGTGAACCACGGCCGGGTGACATGGTGAAGCTGGACGTCCTGGTGAACTACACGCCGGTGGACGCGCTGTCGATGATGCTCCACCGGGACAACGCCCAGTCGCAGGGCCGGGAGCTGGTCGCCAAGCTACGCAAGTTGATCCCGAGACAGATGTTCGACGTGCCGATACAGTCCGCTGTCGGCAGCCGTGTGATCGCTCGCGAGACGGTAAAGGCGATGCGGAAGAACGTTCTCGCGAAGTGCTACGGGGGTGACGTATCCCGGAAGCGCAAGCTGCTGGAGAAGCAGGCGAAGGGGAAGAAGCGTATGAAGAAGATCGGCCGCGTAGACGTTCCGCAGGAAGCGTTCATGGCGGTGCTGTCGCTGGAACACGACTAGGCGACGGCGAGGACCGGCGTTGCCGGCCAAAGACGTGCTTCGAGAGCCTCAGCACGCGGGTCTGGGCGATCGGCGCCGCGCAGGGGCGGGGCTTGCTCCGCCCGTATGGCAAGCACGACGGGGACGGCGGAAACCCCTTCCGGTGAACGCTTACTGCACTTTGTCTACAGTTGGAGAAGGGTCGGCACGTACGGTACGCGTTGATTGATATCGACCCGGCGGGCGGAGCAAGCCCAGCCCCTACGATGATGCGAATCCTGGTGCGCGCCTGAGGTCCTCCCAACACAGCGACCGGGTTTACGGGACCAGCGTTGCCGCCCAAAGACATGCTTCGAGAGCCTCAGCACGCGGGTCTGGGCGATCGGCGCCGCGTAGGGGCGGTGGCCAATCAACGCTAGTGCAGCGCGTCGGGGTAGGCTCGCTCGCCCGCCCTTATCGGCGCAGAGACACGATTCTCGGGTGGCGGGATGGGGCAGGCCCACTGGTCGTTGTACGCGCAGTACGGGTTGTACGCGTAATTGAAGTCCAGCCACAGATCTCCGTCCGGCAACGGGTGCAGCTCTACGTACCTTCCTACGGCGTAGGACTCGTCTCCCGCCGTGCCATCCCGGAAGGGCAGGAACAGTGGTCCGTCGTTCTCCTCGCGAAAAACCGTCAGCGTCACCTGCTGATCTCCAACGGCAAATGACACCGTGGCCCAGCGATGCGTGCCGGTCACCCCGCCGGTTGTGAGCGGGATTTCGATCTGATCCCGGGCGTAATCTTCGACCAGTTCCGGGGTGACTCTGAAAGCGAGATCGAGCGCCTCATCGAAGTAGAGGAGCCCCTTGAACCGGGTGCGCTGACCGTCCGTGAGCGGAGAGTTCTCATCACCGCCGAAAAACCCGTCTTTCTCGGAGCGAAACTCGGCCAGGTTGAGCATGTCCGGCAACTACCTCAGCTTGGGGGGCGCACCGTCAGCGCGTACGCCGGATGGGCACTCTGGCTCATCCGGGCCGTTGCGTTTCCGGTTGACAGTGTGATGCAGTCATACCCGTGACGGGTTCAGTGTTGGTGGCCGGGACAGGACAGGACGATCAATCCCGGGAAAGCCCCAGCGCTGCGATGGCGTCCGAAAAATCGGGGCGTCTCCGCGCCTCGTACACGATGGCCGCCAGCATGCCGTGCGGAGTTCCGGCATCGATATGATCGCCCTCGAACTCGCAGGCGTGAACCGGCTCGGAGCCGATGGCTGCTGCGATGGCGTCGGTAAGCTGAATCTCCCCGAGCGCCCCTGCCGCGCCGGACTCGATGCGGTCAAACACGCCCGGGGTAAGGACGTACCGGCCGATGATCGCCAGGTCGCTCGGGGCCTCCGCCAGCGGCGGCTTCTCGACAAGGCCGCGAACGCGGTGAACCCCGCTCGCATCCGGCTCGTCGATCAACTCCGCGTCGATAATCCCCAGGTTCGGGATGGCTTCCTGTGGCACGCGTTTTGCTGCCACGACGCTGCCGCCGTACTTCCCGGAAATACGGGCCAACTGTGCGATAGCAGGTGTGTCTGACCAGATCAGATCGTCCGGCAGAAGCACGGCGAAAGGCTCATCACCGACGAAGTCCCGAGCCATCAACACGGCGTGGCCGAGACCCTTCGCATCAGTCTGTTCAATCACAGTGATCTCGGCCAGGGAGTTGATCTCCCGCTGCTGTGCCAGGCGGGCTTCGTCTCCTCGCTCCTCCAGTGCGCGTTCAAGGAGCTTGTTCGGGCGGAAATAGTCAGCGATCATCCCGGCCCCGGGCGAAAGCACGAATGCGATCTGGTCTATTCCCGCCGCCGCACATTCCGCGACTGCGTACTGGATAAGTGGACGGTCAAGGACCGGAAGCAGAACTTTTGGGACTGCGCGGGTGACGGGCAGAAAGCGGGTGCCCATCCCGGCAGCCGGAATTACGGCTTTGCGCACTGTTTGAGGCATGGGCGCAGTTTATCCGGGGCGCGCGGAGACGCTATCGGCCTCACACCAACGTTGTAATGGAGAGATGGCAGGTAAACAGGCCAAAATCCGGGTGCGCGGAACGTATACTTGAACGTGGTCGTGCTAGGCGGGAAGCTAGCGGTGTCCTGTACCTGCAATCCGCTTTAGCAGGGCTTAATTCCTTTTTGGAGGTCGTGTTCGCTGGTCACTACGTTGTAGATTCGGTGTTGAGAGTCGGGTCCTGCGCGGCGAGGACTCGTGAACCCCGTCAGATCCGGAAGGAAGCAGCGGTAAGCGAGCCACCTCGGGCGACGCAGGTTGGCCTGGCTCGAGTCGAAATCTACACGTATACCGGCGCTGCACGATCGAAATGAAGGTGCACGACCACCCAAAGTACAACGCAAAGGGACTTGCGCCGGCCGGCGGAAATCGCCGGGCGGCCAGGTCCCCGAAAAAGTCGTTGGGCCAGCATTTCTTGCGCGACTCCGCCGTATGCGCGCGCATAGTTGAAGCGGCGCGGATCGAGCCCGGCGAGACGGTGCTTGAGATCGGTCCCGGCCGGGGCGCGATAACCGGCATGCTGGCTGACCGTGCGGCACACCTGGTGCTCGTGGAACTTGACGGAGCGCTGGCGGAAATGCTCTCCGAGCGTTACGCGAAAAACGAAAATATCCGCGTAATCGAGTCCGATGCTCGCGACCTGGACCTGGGCACGCCCGGGGGCTCACCCGGGGACATTCCCGAGATCGCCGATCGGCCATACAAAATCGTGGCGAACCTGCCTTATTACGCGGCGTCGCCAATAATTCGTCGTTTCCTGGAGGCCGATAATCCGCCGGCCGAGATCGTGGTGATGGTGCAGCGAGAGGTGGCCCGGGAGATGGCGGCGCCGGAGGGGAAAATGGGGCTGCTTTCGGTCGCGACACGGTTTTATGCCGACCCTGAGGTGCTTTTTGACGTGCCGGGCTCTGCGTTCATCCCGCCCCCGAAAGTGGTGTCGTCCGTAATACGGCTGGTCAAACGTCCGGCCCCTCCCCTGGAACTTGACGATGCGGCGGCATTCTTCCGATTTGTGCGGGCCGCGTTTAAGGCGCCCCGCAAACAGCTGCACAACTCGCTTGCGCGCGGCCTGTTGATCGAGGTTCCGGAGGCGTCAGACATCATTGACCGGGCGGGCCTGGACTCGATGCGGCGTCCCCGGACACTTTCGATGGCCGAGTGGGGACGCCTTTACGAGGCGCGGACCCAGATCGTCGCGGCGGGTTCTGCCGGCACGCCAGCGCCCGGGTCCGGGGGAAACGGCTGATGGCCGCCAGGGCGGAGATCGAAATTGAGGCGCACGCCAAGGTAAACCTGACGCTGGAAGTGCTCGGGAAACGTGACGATGGTTTCCACGACATCGTATCGATCATGCAGACGATCGATCTTCACGACACGGTGACGCTGAAAGCGGCGGACGGGTTAACGCTTGTGTGCGATGACCCCGGCCTGGATGGCGATGACAACCTGGCGATCATCGCCGCACGGAAGCTACGGGAGACGGCGGGCGTCAACCTGGGCGCCGAGATTCACCTGGAGAAGCGCATACCCGTGGCCTCCGGGCTGGGCGGTGGCTCGAGCGACGCTGCCGCCGTGTTAACGGGACTCAACCAGCTCTGGGGACTCGAAATCGATCTGGCGGCGCTCGAAAAGATCGCCGTGGAGATCGGATCGGACGTCCCGTATTTCTTGAGCGGCGGCACGGCTCTCGTGCAGGGCAGGGGAGAGCACGTTGTCCCGCTGCCTCACGCCGATATCCGGTGGATGGTCGTGTTGTCGCCCGAGTTGCCGGAAGGCGAGGTCCCGGATAAAACGGCCCGTCTGTACGGTGAGGTCACCCGTTCCGACTATACGCGCGGGGTCCTCACGCACAAACTGGCGGGACGCATACGCGGCGGTGGGGATGCCCCGGTGCAGTTCTACTTCAACGTGTTTGAACCATACGCGGCAACGGTTTTCCCCGAATACGAAACCTTCCGGGAGACGTTTCGAGGCCTGGGCGCGATGGGTGTCCTGATGTCCGGCGCAGGTCCCAG
>JADFQR010000164.1 GCA_022561735.1 Chloroflexota bacterium
CAAAGTTCAGGAAGGCCCCGGTTTCCGCCAGGCGCTTCAGCGCGTCCCGGCTGTAGATCGTTCGCTCGATGTGTCCCATCACGGTGTGGGTGAGGTCTCCGCCCCACTCGGCGATGGCTTCGAGAATCTGGAGCGGTAGTTCCTCATCTCGCCCGGGGTGGATCAACACCGGCGCCCCGGTCTGAACCTGGGCGATCACCGCCGCCTGCACAGTCTTTCGCTCGGTCTCGGTCCACGGCGCAGACACGCCCACCTCTCCGATGATTCCCGTACGGACTCCGGTGTCCCCGACGCCGTTCTCGATGTCCCGGATGATCTCCTCCGCGATCTCCCCGGCGCTCGCCACCTCGAACTCCGGCGGATGTGTTGCGCCGATGTAGTGCCCGCCTCCCATCACTACATTTAGCCCGGTCGCCCGGCTGATGCGGGCCAGCGCCTGTGGATCTCGACCCAGCCCGTTGCTGGTCACATCGACCATCGTGCCGCCACCGGCGTTGAAGAAATGCCGGGCTTCAGAGATGGCGACCTCTTCATCAAGCAGCATCAGGTTATCGAGCGAGCTGTTCCAGTTGTGCCTGATCCACCCCAGGTTGCTGAGCGTAAGTTTTTCCAGTGCAAGGCCGGCCTGGCTCGCAACTTCCGGCGGTTGAAACACCACACGGAAGTCGATCAACAGATGTTCATGCGTGATGGTGGGGCCGAGCGTCTCGGGGTCGACCGGGCCGAGCACCGTCATGGCTTTGCCGGAGTTTCCAGATATCGTCACTCGATTCCTCTCCTTTGAGGATCTTTGGGGCGTGTTCCCGACGAGTTGCCGGATGAGCTATCGGGGCCGGCGCCGGTCACGGAACGGTCGCGCTGATGGCCGACGGGGCGCTCATCTCCTGCTACATTGACCCGGCCCGAAGTCGATGGTTCCGGCGCGGCGTCGAAGACGACAAAGTTTAACTCTGGCGGTCATGGCCCGGTAATCGCAGGGGAATGGCAAGAGCGGGAAATGCTCAGGCCCGGCGGGTTACTCGAACGCCCGACTAATTGAAGTCCCCCGACCAATCGAAGACCCCCAACTAATCGAGGCCCCCCGGATCAATCGAGGTCCAATCGAGGCCCAAGGGAAAGCCGACGGAGACGATGCCGCATTGACAGATTCTTCTCGAACAAGAGATCGCGTGGGAATCGGCCTGCTCGGATGCGGAACCATGGGTGGGGAGATCGCTGCTGCCGTGGCGGCGCGTACGGTCGGTAATGCGCAGGTTCTTGCGGTGTTCGACGAGGACGCTGAACGTGCTTCACGACTGTCCGAGACGCTTGATCCGATGGCGGCCGTCTGCCGAACGGTCCACGATCTGCTGACTGTGGATGGCCTATCGCTGGTGGTCGAATGCGCTTCCCCGGCCGCCGTGGTGGCGCACGGCGCCGATATCCTCGCCGCCGGCCGCTCCCTGTTAATGCTCAGTTCCGGGGCTCTCGCCGATACGGCGCTTTTTGATCGACTGACGGGACTCGCGGCCGAGAACCGGTGCGACATCATCGTTCCGTCGGGCGCGCTCGGGGGGATCGACGCAATCCGCTCTGTACGCGGCCTCATATCAGAGGTCACGCTCACCTCCACGAAGCTGCCGAGCGCCTTCGCAGGAGCGCCGGGGTTTGCGGAGTGGGAAGGCCGGGAGATTACCGAGCCAACCGTCCTGTATGAAGGCCCGGCGCGCGGCGCAGTGAAGCTGTTCCCGGCCAACGTCAACGTCGCAGCGACCCTGAGCGTTGCAGGGATCGGTCCCGATCGGACCATCGTTCGGGTGGTCGCTGACCCGGCCTCTCCGGGGAACGTACACGAGATTTACGCCCGTGGAGAGTTCGGTGAGTTCACGTTTCGCATGGTAAACAAGCCCCACGTGCGGAATCCCCGGACGAGCCATCTCGCGGTGCTGTCCGCTATCGAGACGCTCAGGTCCTACTGCGAGCGCGGCCCGCGAATCGGGACCTGATCGCGTTGCCGGCGCTTCCTGGTTACGAATCGCCCCGATCAAGTCCCTGCGAACATGGCGCGCGTGACGCCGCGTATCGCGGCGATTAGACCACCCCGAGATCGGGACGCCGTTTTGCCACCCGCTCATAACCATCGATCCGCCCCTCCATCTCCGGGTTTTCGCGAGCCCGAGTTCGACCTGAACGCTGCCGTTACGCGTTTCGCCCCCGAGGTCCGGTTGCATCCGGACGACCCACACCGTCCGGCATCGGTTCGCTGGTATCTCCAACGCACCCGTCTGCGACGCTGGCGCGGGCTGTTCCGTCCGGACGATGACATTCTTCCCGTTGGAGGGGTGACGCCGGAAAGCCTGGCGGCTGTTACGAGCGAGGAGGAGGGGAGGGCGCACAACAGTGACGATTGCCTGTACCTGAACATCCCCCGGGGCCCCCGGGAGCGCGAGACGAGGCACGGGTTTCGGCCCGCCGCTGGAGTTATTGAGGCGCCCTGCTACGTAAATGCCCGGGCCGTGCCGGACGACCCGGAGTCGTTCGATATCCAGTACTGGTTTTTCTACGCGTTCAACGGGCGGGATGGCCGGCACATTACCCACGAGGGTGACTGGGAGCACGTCACGGTACGGGTCTCGAACGTCAGCGAGCCGATTCTGCTATCGACTTACCTGTCTGCACACGGGCTGGACGGTGGCGGTTGGGCTGCGCCCGCGCCTGGCCCGGACGCGGGCGCGGGACTCCGGGTTACGCCATCCGGCCGCCCCATCGTTTACTCCGCCCTGGGCAGCCATGCGAGCTACACAAAGCCGGGCGAGCACGGCCGCGGGCGCATCAAATCAAGCGACAGGACGGCTGACGGCGGCCCTACCTGGCACACCGCTGACGACCTTGTGCTTGTGGAGTTGAACGGACAGCGCCCGGCGGGTGACGCGGATGACCACCGCTGGCTCGATTTTCCGGGGCGCTGGGGAGCCATCCGCAAACTGGCATGGCCGTTCGCCACGAGCGGCCCGCCGGGACCGTCACACCAGCCGTCCTGGCACGCCGAGCCTGTTCACGGCCGGTAAAAGAACGTCAATGGGGACGATTCCTGCCGGGATTGACGGAGACCGTGCAAGGTAGATCGACAACCGCGATTTACGAAGCGCCCGGGAGATCTGCCGTTCCGGAAATTACCAGCTCAATCGGCCCACCGACCGCGACTCTGCGTCGCAGAACCAGAGCGCACCGGCGGAATCGATGGTGAGCCCGTGGACTTCGGTCGGCCACGGGACGCGGACGTAATCCAGGACGCGACCGTCCGTGACGTCCAGAAGTGACACCACGCCCGCAGCCGTGTCGGCCGCCCACAGGTGGCCCTCGTCGGTGAAGGCGATGCCGTGTACCCGGAGTCCCGGGGACCTGATCTCGTGCAGAACCTCGTGAGTATCGGGGTCGATCTGGTAAATCATCTGTGACGGCGGCACCGCTACCCAGAGCTTCCCGTCGCGCCACTCCAGTCCGTGAGCGCCGGTCTGCCGAACCTCTCCAGAGGCGGCGCGCCAGGCGACCTCGCCGATCCCGGGGCTGGGGAACTCTTCGATGGTCTCGCCCGTCTCCATGCTGCACTTGTGGATCGTGCAGTCATACGTGGAGGCGATCCAGATGTGACCGTCTCCAATGGTGATTCCGCTGGAATGGACCGTCCTGGTTTGAAGAGACAGGATCTCTTCGCCGGAGTCCCAGTCAAGCTTGTAGATCTTGTCGTCCCTCTGATCGATATACCAGAGCGCGTCGTCGGCGGCCTGCAGGCCATTTGGCTGCGGTCCCGGGGTTTTGGATCGCTCGTAGACGGTGGCGACGTTGACGGCCATGTTCTCTGGACCTCTCTCGCAGGCTTTGGCTGGGCTTGATAACGACCGATCGGACAGACAGAACACGCTCTGAACGATGGCGCTGGCTGACGGTTCCGGGTGGATTGTATGCATCAGATGTAGCGGCGCAACCGGGGGACATCTCCCGCGCCAGGCCGAAGCAGCGCTGAGGCGTTCCGCCGTCTATGGACCGCCTTGCCGGGCGGTCGTAAACTGGCGAAAAATCGTTTGGCAGCGGCAACCGCTCCCAACCTCAGTGGCACTGGAGAATCGCCTGATGACCACCCAGACCTACACCGGCGAACAGATCGAAAACCTCCGGCAGACCGCCGGCGATCACCTGTTCA